>DMHA01000105.1:673-6815 GCA_003449615.1 Flavobacterium sp. | reverse complement strand
AATATTTTGAAGAGATAAATAGGTTTGAAAGGATTAAAAAAGAATTTGGAATCCAATATGATTTAACTATCAAAAATTATGATGAAAATAATGTTTTTGAATACTGTGCCAAACAAAATATCCTATTTTATAAAATGAATGTTCTTGATCATAAATTAATACATTTAATAATCAATAAAGACAAACAGGGGTTTTTAGAATGTTTACAAGCTATTGAAAATTTAAAACCGCATGTTTTATCAAAAACAGCTGAGTTAAAAAAGGATTTCAGTGACGAATCAATAAACGATGCAAATATTGAATATGTGAACTTTCTTTCCGATCAAAATGAAAAAATCATGAGTTATGTTCTTGATTACTTCGAACAATATAAGCTAGTACAAAAAATTAAAGCTAGGTCAAAAGAAATTCAAGAATCAAACAAAACTATAGCTGAATACAATAAAGTCGTAAAATTATTCAACTACAAAAAAAATATTTTGTTAATGTTGTTAGAAGAAAATCAAAAAAACAAAAAAAAATTATATAACAAATGGTACACTACAAATGCTAAATTTCTAAGAAACAATATTGTTTTTGAAGATATTCATGAAAAATTTGTTAAAGATAAATAAAAATATTTCATACAAATTTTAGATAATTCTCTTTCTTATAGTGAATGATGGAAACTGTTAGTTTTTTTTAAGTAAATTTGCATCAAAGTTACACTTATTGAAGTATGATAAAAGAAAAAACTAATTCTACCTTAACCCTTGAAGACTTCAAAACTGAAGTTTTAAAAGACTACAAAATTGCCATAACTAGCAGAGAATGTAGCCTATTAGGACGTAAAGAAGTGCTAACTGGCAAGGCAAAATTCGGTATTTTTGGAGACGGAAAAGAAGTCCCTCAACTAGCCATGGCGAAGTTTTTCAAAAACGGTGATTTTCGTTCGGGCTACTATCGAGATCAAACTTTTATGATGGCTATTGGCGAATTGACACCACAACAATTTTTTGCGGGTCTTTATGGTCATACTGATATTTCTCAAGAACCTATGTCGGCGGGAAGGCAAATGGGTGGTCATTTTGTAACCCACAGTTTAAATAATGATGGTAGCTGGAAAGATTTGACAAAACAAAAAAATTCTAGTGCCGATATTTCTCCAACAGCTTCACAAATGCCAAGAATGTTAGGTCTTGCCCAAGCATCTAATATTTACAGAAGTATTCCAGAACTTGCCGATAAATCTAATTTTTCTCTTGGCGGAAATGAAATTTCGTGGGGAACTATTGGTAATGCCAGTACGTCCGAAGGTTTGTTTTTTGAAACAATTAATGCGGCCGGAGTTCTGCAAGTTCCTCTTATTTTGAGTGTTTGGGATGACGAATATGGAATTTCTGTTCACGCAAAATATCAAACCACAAAAGAAAGTATCTCTGAAATTTTGAAAGGATACCAAAGAGATGAAACCCATAATGGCTTCGAAATATTGAAAGTGCAAGGTTGGGATTATCCAAGTTTGATAGAAATATATCAAAAAGCTGCTGATTTAGCTCGCGAACAACACATTCCAGTTTTAGTTCACGTAACCCAACTCACACAACCTCAAGGCCATTCCAGTTCAGGATCGCACGAAAGATATAAAGATGCTAACCGATTGCAATGGGAAAGAGATTTTGACTGTATTCGACAAATGAAATTGTGGATGATTGCCATTAATATTGCTTCAGCAGAAGAAATTGAAGAAATTGACTCAACTACCAAAAAAGAAGTATTAGAAGCCAAAAAATTAGCATGGAATGCTTTTCTTAATCCCATAATCGAAGAGCAACAAAGTCTTATTCAATTGTTAGAGAAAATTGCTCCGTCAAGCAAAAACAGTGATAAAATACTTAAATTCAAAACGAATTTGAGCAACATAAAATCGCCTTTAAAAAAGGAAATTCTCAGTACAGCTCGAAAAGTTTTGCGATTAGTAATTAATGAAAATGGTCAGGAGGAATTGTCTTCTTGGATTACAAAATATTTCGAAATAAACCAACCAAAATTTAGCAATAATTTATATTCAGAATCCAATTTGAATGTTTTTTCGATAAAAGAAGTTTTGCCTCAATACGAAGAAAATGCCAAAGAAGATACTGATGGACGAATGATTTTGCGCGATAATTTCAATGTTCTTTTTACACAACACCCCGAAGTTTTAATTTTTGGAGAAGATGCAGGAAGCATTGGAGATGTCAATCAAGGATTGGTTGGATTACAGGAAAAATTTGGCGAAACCCGTGTAGCCGATGTGGGAATTCGTGAAGCATCCATCATTGGTCAAGGAATTGGAATGGCATTGCGAGGACTTCGCCCGATAGCTGAAATTCAATATTTAGATTATTTATTGTACGGAGTTCAAATTTTGAGTGATGATTTGGCTACTTTACAATATCGAACTCTTGGAAAACAAAAAGCCCCTCTAATTATTAGAACTCGTGGTCACCGATTGGAAGGGATTTGGCATTCTGGTTCCCCGATGGGAATGTTAATAAATGCACTAAGAGGAATTCATATTTTAGTGCCAAGAAACATGACCAAAGCCGCTGGTTTTTATAACACTTTACTAGAATGTGACGAACCAGCTCTTGTTGTCGAATGTTTGAATGGTTACCGATTAAAAGAAAAAATGCCGTTGAATTATGGCGAATTCAAAACCCCAATCGGAGTGGTTGAAACTATAAAAGAAGGCGCAGATATTACTTTAGTTTCTTATGGTTCTACTTTGAGATTAGTAGAAATTGCGGCTAAAGAACTGATGGAAGTGGGCATCGATTGCGAAATAATTGATGTTCAATCTTTGCTTCCTTTTGATGTCAATCAAGATATTGTGAAAAGTTTAGCCAAAACAAATCGATTGTTAGTCATTGACGAAGATATTCCAGGAGGAGCTTCGGCATATATTTTACAAGAAATTATCGAAAATCAAGATGGTTACAACTATTTGGATAGTAAGCCGCAAACCTTAACTGCCAAAGCCCACAGACCAGCTTACGGAACTGATGGCGATTATTTTTCGAAACCATCTATTGAAGATATTTTCGAGAAAATATATGCTATGATGAACGAGGTTAACCCTTCTAAATTTCCAGTTTTATATTAGAAAATAGTTGTCAAATCATTTAAACCATTAAATTAAGAAAATAAAGTTCTAGTCCGCTTATAACCTTCACTTTCTTAATGGTTTAAAAAACAAGCTAAATGTTCACACTATTTCCAGTAGAACCAATTCATTAATATAACAATCAAATAAATTACTTCATAACCTTAAATTTTTTCAAATATTTATCCATAACTTCATTGATTTCAGTAGAAATAGCAAATCGATAATTGAAATAAACATAAGCAATAGTCATTAATATCGATTTTAAAATAATCGAAATAATAGGATTAAAAGGGAAATCCCAGAAGTAAAACACCACAAACAAAATAAGCGTTAAAATAATTGAATACAGGGTTTGTTTGGTAAAAGGATACAAATCTAGTTTTTTTACCACAAAAAGTAATTTCGCCAAACTATATAAAGTAATCGACAATAAAGTGGCAAATGCTGAACCAATAATACCATAAATTGGAATAAAAATCATATTCAATCCGATGGTTAAAACTACCAAAAGAACACCTAATAACAGTACAGTTCGATAATATTTGGTATTGAAAATAATGGCGTTATTATTCCCTAAAATCAAGTCAAAATATTTAGATAAACCAATCATAAAAACCACCATTATACCACCAGCATATTCGGGAGGAACCATTTCGTAAAGCTTATTGATATTGACAAAAATTCCCAGCATCACATAACCACCAACCATTTGAAGGTTAATAGAGGTTTTTTTGTACAAGATATTCATTTCGTCATGCTTGTTTTCATGCATCAATTTTGCTGTAATTGGATACACAATTTGGTGCATCGAACGACTCGGAACCGAAATTACCAAAGCAATATATGTCGCAACCGAATAATAAGCGATATTTTCGATATTCATATATTGGTTTAATATCATTTTGTCTCCATCTAAAAGTAAATTGGCAACACTTCCCGACAAAATAATATAAAAAGTATAAACCAAAACAGCTTTAGTGTTTTTGGGAATTTCTAACTGAAATACAGGTTTTTGAATACTAAATGCATAAAACATTGTTACTAAAAGTGCCAAAAAATAAACAACAGCAGTTGCATAAACAAAGCCTTCGACCGTAATCCAATTGTAATAAACTCCCATTAATAAAAGCAATGAGGCAGTTCTTAATCCTACTTCTTTAATGAAATTTCCAAAAACCGAGTGCATGTGAACCCGCAGCCAAGCATAAAAAATCTCGAAATAAGCCATACACACACCAATGAAAGGAATAAGCCAAATAAACTTTTTTACAATAATATTCTTTTTAGATAAAAACATTAAAATATCATCAAAAAAGTAAAAACCTATCAATAACATTGGAATTATTATCAAAAAGGGAAACAATACCGTGAAAGATAAAAACCGAGATCTTTCCTCATTGGTTTCATATTGTGAATAGAATTTGACCAAAGTATTTTGCATTCCAATGGCGAAAATGGGCATAATTACATTAGCACTCGAAAGGATATAATTCGATAAAGCATAATAAGTTGCCCCAAGAAAAACCGGGTACAAATAAATAGTATTAATTCCACCAATGGCAAAACCGATGTAGGTGATTATGGTGTTTTTGAAAGACTGATTTAATACTATTCCCATTGATGAGGTTAGAAGTTAGAGGTTAGAAGTTAGAGAGAGATATATCATTTTTAATTTATGCTTGTTAATCGGAGCAAATGTCATTATAAAACTGTACTATTTCTAAAATATTATCTTTCGAAAATACTCCTTTATCAATTTTTTTAGCCAATACTTCACAATCTGAAAAATATTTTTCGGCTTTTTTGTAAAAAGACCCGTTCAAACTTGTTGGGAATTTTTCATTAGCTCTTTTTACATATAATTCTGTAGTTACATTTTCCCTACCGCTTCGATAAGAAACAACATTATTGGTTGTAATTCTATTGCTTTGAATATTAAAACCACTAGAATTAAAACTTGCTCCCATAAATGATTCTCTAATTCTTGCATATAAAATAACATTTCCTTCCTCAACAACTTCCAACAATTGAGGATCTGGTTTGGAAAATTCATCTAGTGTAACGTATTCATATTTTACAGTAAATTCAAACCCCACAAAAGTAATCCCTTTAACCATATCATAAGACCAATTATCAGCTTTGTCATCTAAAGAAGCTCTGAAATATACTTTGTTTTTTTTAATACTCCCAAATCCTTCTATAGCAGTTCCATCATTAAAATAAATTGTAGCTTCTTGATCTTGGCTAAACGCAAAATTTACAAATAATATAAAAACAAATAGCATGGACTTTTTATTCATAATTTCTAAGTAATTTAACCAATTTCTCAGTCAAACTTTTTCTTGAATATTGTTGCAACCCAACTGCATTCGATTGTAGTTTTCCTTCCAAAAATTGATTATAAAAGCCCAAAAGTACACTTTTTAGTTTCATTTTCTGGGAATAATCAAAGAATACGCCTGTGTTGGTATGGGTAATTATTTCGGCAAAGTCAGAGCCATTTGGGCCAATAGCAATAATAGGTCTGCCCGAAACCATATATTCGAACAATTTTCCGGGAATAATACTTTTGGTATCCTCAGAATTAATTTCTATAAGCAATAAAACTTGTGATTTTCTTTGATGGGCAATTGCTTCGGTATGAGAAACATATCCCAAATTATTCAAATACAAATTTAATCCAAATTGAGAAATCGATTCTAAAACTTCCTGACTTACTGCACCAATTAGTTTTATCTCTAAATGTGATTTGAAATCTGGAATTTCATCAATTAATTCGACCAAACATTCCCAAAATAGTTGAGGATTTCTTTCCGAAAGAAAAGAACCAATGTGTGCCAAAGAAAATTTAGTATCCAAAGCTTGTTTTGCAACATTTTCGGTGTCATATCCGTTTGTAATTACAGCAATTGGCTTATTTGTAATGGATTGAAATTCGGTTTTTGTCGTGTTGCTCGTTACTATAATAGTGTCGGCAGAATTCAGCACTTTACATTCTAAATCTTTGTGTTT
>DMHA01000105.1:0-552 GCA_003449615.1 Flavobacterium sp. | reverse complement strand
AAATCGGCAAACCATTTTACTTTCAATTTTTGTTTTAATTCCAATCCAATGAGATGCAAACTGTGGGGTGGTCCCGTTGTGACAATTGTATCGATATTATTTTCGATAATGTATTTTTCTAAAAATTTGAATGAAGGTTCTACCCAAAAAACACGTGCATCGGGAATAAATAAATTGCCCCGAATCCAAAGAAAAACCTTGTCTAAAAAAGATTGCTTTTTTTGATTTGGAATAATCCCAGAATTCATTTTTTTGGTTTTATTCTTCGAAAGGAACGAAGCCAATTGATAAGGTTCAAAGATTTTATGTTTCAAAATAATAGCATTATCCGAAACTTCTTTTACCAAGTTCTCGTCAACAATAGGATAGGTAGGATTCTCAGGAATATAGACAATGGGTTGAACGCCAAAATCAGGTAAATATTTTACGAATTTCAACCAACGCTGAACACCTGGCCCACCAGCTGGAGGCCAATAATAGGTAATGATGAGAAGGTTAAGCCCCCTAGCCCCAACCTCCCCAACCCCTCCGAAGGAGGGGCTTTCAAAAGGG
>DMHA01000029.1 GCA_003449615.1 Flavobacterium sp. | reverse complement strand
ATTTTTTTATCATTCGAAGACAGTTTCGAATTTGGATTATATTTTAATAAAATTGAAAATTCAAAAGTATTTTCAGTTATCTCAATATTCTCTAATTCAAATAAATAAGGTGTAGGCTTGAAAATAATTTCATAGATAACTTCTCCTTTTGTTTCAAAGAAATAGCTATTATTCTGACCACCCACAAAATAATAGTTATAATACATTTTTTTTGTTTAACTCTTTAAGTTTTTTCCTAACAACTTGAAATTCTTTTGTTTTGGAAAACGCATTACTTTCTTCAATAGCTTGTTTCTTTGTGTCTAATAGATAACGAATAATTTCGTCTGCAGTTCGGTTTTGTGGCTTTAAAACTTCCATAATGTTTATATTTTTATTCAAAGTTACACATTTTTTACAAAACCTTTTGTTTACCGATTATGAACAACCTTTGCTAGTTTCAATATATTATTTGCACTGAACCAAAAAAATAATTGGAGCTAGGTCTTATATTTTTACTCCATTTATTTATCCTGATTGTTGTCAGTAATTACAGCTGTAAACGCTTTAAAAATTTTAACGAAATTTGGATTATTCCGTTTTAAAATAAACGAAATTGGAAAACTATTTTTATTAGCATCTAAAATAATGTCATCAAATTTCACGAAAGTATAATCATTAAATTCAGAAAACCAATAGTCAAACTTTCGTTTCCTCACAAATTGTTTTCCGTCTGACGAATCGCAAATATAAATTGTAACATAATCATTATTAAGATTATAAAAATCTTTAAAAATTTCATTTATTGTTGGCGCAAGTAATTTATCAAGTGTCAAAGCAACATTTTCTGGTCTATAAATAACCTCAATTACAAATTCAAAAATGGAATTATCATCAAGATTTTCATACTCAACTAAATAGGTTGAGGGTTTGAATTTTATTTCATAAACCACATCAGAACTAGTTACTATGGTGTAACTATTGTTGACTCCTCCAATAAATTCAAAATTATAAGCCATTTTGAGATTTATTTTTAGCCCTTAATCTAGCGATTGCCTCTTGAAATTCTTTTGTTTTAAAATCTTCGTGACATTCTTTTAGAAGTTCTTTTTGACTTTTGATTAAATATTTTATCAACTTGTCTTTTTGTCGGAAAGAATTAGAAGTAATGTTCATAATTTGATAATTTTAAACAAAGTTACAATTTTTAAAAATTAGTTTAAAAAAAGCCGCTACTAATAAAAGTAACGGCTAATATTTGATTTTTAGAAAATCACTATTTTTTATGTCTTGGTTCGCTAGAAACAGTCAATTTGTGTCTTCCTTTGGCTCTACGACGAGCTAGGACTTTTCTTCCATTTGCAGATTCCATTCTGTCCATAAATCCGTGCTTATTTCTTCTTTTTCTTTTCGATGGTTGAAACGTTCTTTTGCTCATTGCTTTGTATCTTTAAAAATGTATTTACGATGTCTTTCTAGTTTGAATAATCGTTATTCTAAAACCGAGTGCAAATATACAAAGACTTTTATTTCTGGCAAGTGGTTTTATAATTTTTTTTTTAATTCCTTTTGCTATCTTTGCTGTTATAAATTTACACACTATGTTTCATAAAAATATCAAACTAATTATCGCTGGTCTTCTAGTAGTTGCTGGCATTTATCTAATTACTGACGACTATACAGGAAATGGAATTTTCCTTATATTATTGTCTGCTTTTCCAATTTTTCTTTACTTTAAAAATGAATTTATTTTATTGGCTTTCCTAAAATTAAGAAAACAAGATTTTGAAGGTGCCAAAAAATGGTTGGCTTACATCAAAAATCCCGAAACAGCTTTGGTCAGAAAACAACAAGGCTATTTCAATTATCTCCACGGAATTATGTTATCGCAAACTAATTTGAATCAATCTGAAAAATATTTCAAGAAAGCCATTGAATTTGGTTTGTCTATGGATATGGATTTGGCTGTTGCCAAATTAAATCTTGCTGGAATCGCAATGAGCCGAAGACGAAAATTGGAAGCCACAAACTTGCTCAACGAAGCCAGAAAACTAGACAAACAGAATATGCTCACCGACCAAATCAAAATGATGAAGGATCAAATGAAGAAAATTTAAACCTTGCCTAGAGATAGATACGAACTCGCTAAAAGAGAGTGGACAAAAATAAAAAAGCCACGAATTACACAAAGTTTCACTAATTAAATTTGTGAAAATTCGTTTAATTTGTGGTTAACTTTTTTTATTCCAAAATTATTTTGGGCAAGTTTTCGTTAAACCATTTGAATTTATTCAAAATCATAACGTGTGTTCCGCCTTTTATCACGATACAGTTTTGAATATTTTTTATCGGAAAAACATCATCTTGGTCTCCATGAATGTGAATCACATTTTCATCTGCAAGGGTTCTTTCCCACAAAATTATTTGTTCCACAGCCCAATCTAAATAACGTTTGTCTCGAACACGAAGAAATTTTTCATACAATTTAAGCCGTTGATTTATTTTTTCGCCAAAAGAAAATTGAGACAAACTTTCGATATTGGCTAGTAAAGTTGTTGGAATCAATTTATAGGCTTTGGTAGTTTTGGCGACTTTCATCCGCAATGGAAACTCTAAACTAGTTTTGACACTCGAAATGATGATTACTTTTCTAACATTGATAAATTGAGCCATTTCCTGAACCAAAATCCCTCCGAAAGAAACGCCAATTAAAACCGGATTTGGATGTACAATTTTATCGGAAATTCGTTTGGCATACTGAGGCAATGTCTCGTTATCCAAAGGGATTTCCCATTCTAAAAGAATCATTTCAAAATCGTTTTCAGGAAGACTTATTTTTTCAAAAATAGCCGAACTTGCTGCCAATCCTGGCATAAAATAAACAGGAATTCTATTCATTGATTCTGATTTAAAGTTATCCTTTTTATAGTTGGGAATCTTTATGTAAAATTAATTGAATTATTGAAACCAAACTATTATACTATCAATAATCGTTTGAAATTGAAAATCAAATTGATACCTTTGTAAACCTCCAAAGGAAACAACCAATTTCTTTTCAATTTTGAAATAAAAACAATTTTAGACCAAATATTTTTGGGCTAAATTCCAATAAAATTAAATGTACTCATCATGGAAACCGAAGCAATTATTGAAATCAAAGACAACACTTTTGCCCGACAATTTGAAACCACAACCGAAAAAGGATTGGTTAGTGTTGAATATTCTTTTCAAGAAAAAAAAATATTTTTAACAAAAATCAATGTTCCAGATTCTTTTGATGATGAGTTGTTTGTTTCTAATTTACTCAAGGAAATTATGGCAATCGCCATAGAAAGAAAACTAAAAGTGGTACCCATACTTCCCAAAATTGTTGTTTTCTTTAAAAAAAATCCTGCATATAAAGAGTTACTTCCGCCAGGCATTAGACTATAAAAACCGTAGAAAATTACTTCTCGATTTCTCGCAAATGTTCCATTTTTTTGTGTGCCAAGAAACCAGCAATATCTTCAAAATGTTCCTTCACTCTTTTGTGTCCAAATTCAAAAACTTTAGTTGCCAAACCATCGAGGAAATCTCTATCGTGCGAAACTAAAATTAATGTCCCGTCAAAATCACGTAAAGCATCCTTAATTATATCTTTGGTTTTCATATCCAAATGGTTGGAAGGCTCATCGAGAATCAACAGATTGACAGGTTCCAATAATAGTTTTATCATTGCCAAACGCGTTTTTTCGCCACCCGAAAGCACTTTTACTTTCTTGGTAATATCATCTCCATGAAACATAAAAGCTCCCAAAATATTCTTGATTTGCGTTCGAATGTCGCCCACCGCAATGGCATCAATGGTTTCAAAAATCGTAGCTGTTTCGTCTAACAAAGCCGCTTGATTTTGGGCAAAATAACCAATTTGAGAATTGTGACCAATTTCTACCGAACCGCTATCTACGCCAATTTCTTTCATAATGGCTTTGATCATCGTCGATTTTCCTTCGCCATTTTTCCCAACGAAAGCTACTTTTTGGCCTCTTTCAATGACGATATTGGCCTCTTTGAAAACCATATGATCACCGTAGGATTTCGACATTTCTTTTACAATTACAGGATATTGTCCTGAACGAGCAGCTGGGGGAAATTTCAATTTCAAAGCCGATGTGTCAACCTCATCAACCTCAACAATTTCTAATTTTTCTAGCATTTTTACACGAGATTGAACGGCATCGGTTTTTGAAAAAGTACCCCGAAACCTGTCTATAAATGCTTGATTATCGGCAATGAATTTTTGTTGCTCGTCATAAGCCTTTTGCTGATGAATTCTGCGGTCTTTTCTCAATTCCAAATAATGAGAATATTTGGCTTTGTAGTCATAAATTCGTCCCATTGTTACTTCGATGGTTCGATTGGTAATGTTATCAACAAAAGCCCTGTCGTGCGAAATAACCACAACCGCTTTGGCTGAATTAATCAAAAAATCCTCCAACCATTGAATACTTTCAATATCCATGTGGTTCGTAGGCTC
>DMHA01000377.1 GCA_003449615.1 Flavobacterium sp. | reverse complement strand
TCTATTCTCTTTATTCTATTTTCTTAAAAACCAAACTTTCTTTACGTTCCAACAAAGCCATATAAAATCCGTCAAAACCTGACTCGTGAGCCAATATTTTTTGGTCTTTTATGAAGTTGAATTGTTTTCCGATATTGGTAGTCAAGAATTTTTTTACCTGCTCTTGATTTTCCGAAGGCAAAATAGAACAAGTCGCATAGACTAATTTTCCGCCAGGTTTGACTATTTTAGAATAACTTTCCAAAACTTCGGCTTGAACTTTACGAATGTTGTCGATGAATTCGGGTTGCAATTTCCATTTGGCATCGGGATTTCTTTTCAGAACTCCCAAACCGCTACAAGGTGCGTCAATCAAGACCCTATCGGCTTTTTCGTGAAGTTTTTTGACAACTTTAGTCGATTCAATAATGCGATATTCGATATTGAATGCGCCGTCTCTTTTGGCTCTTAATTTCAATTGCTTCAATTTACTTTCGTATAAATCCATAGCAATCAATTGGCCTTTGTTTTCCATCAAAGCGGCGATGTGCAATGTTTTTCCGCCTGCGCCAGCACAAGTATCGACCACACGCATTCCTGGTTTTACATCAAGGAAAGCTGCCACGAGTTGAGAATTGGCATCCTGAACTTCAAAAAAACCATCTTTAAAAGCGTCCGTCAGGAAAACATTGGCTCTTTCTTTCAAAACCAAAGCTTCGGGTTGATCTTTCAGATATTCGGTTTCAATGTTCAAGTCCATCAAGGTGGCCCTTAATTGCTCTTTGGTAGTTTTTAAAGTATTGGTTCTCAAAATTACTTTGGCTGGTTGGTTTTGAGCTGCGATTTCTTTAGACCAAACTTTTTCGCCCAATTCTTTCACACCCAATTCATCCATCCAATCGGGGATAGATTCTTTTAAGGTTCTAATTTTGGATAGTTCGTCAAAACGTCCTTTTATTTTTCTTTCAGGAGTGCCTTCCAATTGTCGCCAATCGGGTATTGGATAACCTCTTAATACTGCCCAAACCGAGAACATTCTCCACAGATTATCTCGGTCAAAGGGTTCTTTTACTTCGGCAATTTCTGCATATAATCTTTTCCAACGTACAATTTCATATATCGTTTCGGCAACAAATTTTCTATCGGAGCTTCCCCAACGTTTGTCTTTCTTTAAAGATCTTGCTACTACTTTATCGGCATATTCTCCATCGTTGAAAATGGCATTTAAAGCGTCTATGGTAGTATAAACTAAATTTCGGTGTAATCTCATTTTAAATATTTGAGGTGCAAAGGTACTATTTTAGATTTTAGATTTCTGATTTTTGAAAGGATTGATTTGATGAAATTTTGATTTTGCTTTGTTTGAAGAATAACTAATTATTCACAAAAAAAACACTGTTTTCAGGCAGTGTTTTTTGGAATTTTATTTTAAATATAATTTTTATTTAATTCTTGTTAAACCAATATTTTCGGGAGCGTGAAGCACCATTGGGAATTTCTCAATTTTTACAGAACCAATATCTAAGTTGAAGGCACTTTCTTCGGAAAGACTTAGTTTTTTGATAAAGAAATAGGAATTCATAATTATTTTTTCGAAGAAGGTCAAATCACTATCATTGGATAAATATTTTTCGGACAATACAAATTTGAAATCGCCAATTATATTGTTTTTATTCAATGATTCGTATCTACTGGTTACATCAACCTCTCCTTTTTTTACCATATCAGTAATTACTTCTTTGAACATCAAGTTGATTTTAGTAGGTTCTCTAAATCCTAAATTAAAATCGATTCTAAAGATTGTTTTTTCAGCAATTTCAGTTACTTTATATTCAGTTTTATAGGGTTCGTTCAGGATATTGACGTGTATAAACCAATAAATATCAGCTCTTTTTGGTCTTTTACGCAAAATGGAAAACATCACTTTTTCTTCAATTTCATAAGCTGTACCCGCATTTGTCATATAGATCAAATGGGTGGCATATTTTGGAATGGATAAATCGTCGCTTAATTCCAATAATACTTTTGTATATTCATTGATATCGACAATTTTAGTGTAGCTCTTGTTGATTTTCTTTGCAAAATACCAAATTGTCATTATCGAAATCAAAACAAATGCAATTAATAAAGTGACATAACCTCCTTCGGCAAATTTTGTGATATTTGAGATAAAAAAGGCAGATTCAATGGCTACGTATATTGCAATTATGGGTATCATTAAATATAATTTTACCCTTTTTAAAATCATATAATAGTTGAGTAAAATGGTTGTCATTATCATGCACAATATGATAGCTAATCCATAAGCATGTTCCATATTACTTGAGTTTTCAAAATGCAATACCACGCCAACACAGCCTAAAAATAACAACCAATTTATGGAAGGAATGTACAATTGCCCTTTCAATTCAGATGGATATTTGATTTTTACTTTTGGCCAAAAGTTCAAACGCATTGCTTCATTTATTAAGGTAAATGAGCCGCTTATCAATGCTTGAGAGGCGATTACAGCTGCTAAAGTTGCTACTATGATCCCAATAGGTTGAAACCAATCGGCCATTATTAAATAAAATGGGTTTCCGTTCTCCCCACCTAAACCAAATAATGTTTCTCCTTCGTGATGAATTAAATAAGCACCTTGACCAAAGTAATTTAGCACCAAAGCGGTTTTAACAAAAATCCAACTAATTCTTATGTTTTTTCGCCCACAATGTCCCATATCCGAATAGAGCGCTTCGGCTCCTGTTGTACAAAGAAATACAAAACCTAAAACATAAAATCCTTCTGGATGAATAGTCAATAAATGATAGGCATAATATGGGTTAAAAGCCTTTAAAACTTCGGGATGATGAAAAATTTGTAATATTCCCAACACGCCTAACATTCCAAACCAAAGAAGCATAGTAGGTGCAAAAAAACGACCAACTAGTTTAGAACCAAATTGTTGAATAGTAAATAAAACAAATAAAATTCCAATAACAATGGGTATCGTATTAATTTGTGGATAAAATGTTTTAATCCCTTCTACTGCAGATGATACAGAGATGGGCGGTGTAATGATTCCATCGGCGAGTAGGGCACTTCCTCCGATAATAGCAGGAATAATCAACCATTTAATTTTTGTTTTTTTAACTAAGGCATACAAAGCAAAAATTCCTCCTTCACCGTGATTATCAGCACTTAATGTGATCAAAACATATTTGATGGTAGTTTGTAAGGTAAGTGTCCAAAAAACGGCAGATATTCCTCCTAAAACAATATCTGCATTAATAACATGTAACCCAATTATGGCTTTCATTACATATAAAGGGGAAGTACCAATATCTCCGTAAATTATCCCTAATGAAACCAATAAACCACCTAATGTTAACTTACTGTGTAAGTCTTTATGCGTTATACTCATGAAAATTTAAATAAAAAAACTTCGCAAATTTAATCTTTTTAAACATATTATTAAATGATAATTGACAATTGATTTAAAATAAAAAAAACACGGTTGTATGAACCGTGTTTTAGCAATCAATTTTCTATTAATTTTAGCTTCTTCTATTTCCAGATCTCGAAGAATTGGAATTGTCTCCAGAGGATGAATTTCTCGAAGAATTATTTTCTCTCGATGATTCTGTTCTTTGAGGAGCAGATTGTCTTTGAGTTTCAGTTCGATTCT
>DMHA01000292.1 GCA_003449615.1 Flavobacterium sp. | reverse complement strand
TAATAGATGTATTAAACATTGATTTAACAGGCGTAAAAGGAGAAGGCACAATAAGTATTTTAACATTAGAAGGTAAATTACTGCAAACTCAAAGAGTAAAGGGCAATAGTATAATAACACTTAAATTAATCCACCAATCACAAGGAATTTATCTATGTCGTTATTCGAGTGCAGAAGAAATTAAAACAGTAAAAATCATTAAAAAATAAAATACGATGCAAAAATTTACATTCTTAATAGCAATTTTATTATATTGTATAATAGCTGCAAATGGACAAAATGACACCTTATACTTCATGAAAGGTGAGTCTATTATTAACAGACAATCCATCAAACAAATTGACCTTGATAGTATTAAATTCAGTAATTCAGATACGATTACATTTGTGAAAAATAATTTAATAGTGAATAAACAGTCAATTAAACCAACAGATATTGATAGTATTATTTTTTACAAACCCATCATAGGTAGCTCAAACACCATAACAGATTATGACGGCAATGTATACAATACCGTAACTATTGGTACACAAATTTGGATGAAAGAAAACCTAAAAACCACCCATTATGCAAATGGTGTAGCCATCCCTTTGGTCTCAGGCAGCAGCAATTGGGACGCCCTTACATCAGCAAATGAAGCATACTGTTGGCATAGCGATGATATTGCTAATAAAGCTACTTATGGAGCACTTTATACATGGGCGGCAGCTATGAAAGCGGGTTTGAGTTCTACATACAACCCAAGCGGAGTACAAGGTGTTTGCCCTACTGGATGGCATTTGCCAAGCGACGCAGAGTGGACTCAATTAACAGATTTTTTAGGAGGCACAACTGCTTCAGTAGTTAAATTAAAATCTACTACAGGCTGGTATAATGGTGGAAACGGCACCAATGAATCTGGATTTACAGCATATCCAGCAGGTGTGCGCAATTCTAGTGGTCTTTTTAACTACATTGGAATAAACAGTCGTTGGTGGTGTGCAACTGAAACTAATTCAATTATGGCATTGGATCGCCTAATGGGATATAATCTAAATGATTTGGAAAGTTATAGTGTCGATAAGACTTTTGGTTATTCTGTCCGCTGTTTGAAGGATTGAATAACCTGTTAGACTTAATTTTTATTATGCTTAAAGAGTATTTTCAAAAATTACGTTTATCTAAATTCTCAAATGCTTTGCTATTTGAAGTTTTTAAATTTACAAAGTATGATAGTGAGTTTTTAAATAAAATCTTGAAAAATAAAACCAACGAAACGCTAACATGCGGTATAAACCATTTCCGCATTAGCTTTTCGATAGTTTTGCGTTTTGATAATAAAATACGTACTTTTATCGGGCTGATGTGAAAGCGGAAACGGTTCATACCGCCAACGTTGGTGGTAATGCCAGAAAGGACTGACAATTAAGCATTTTACTTTGTTTTGACAAATTATTTTTGTACCTTAGAGGACTTAAATAATCTAAAATGGGTATTGATATAGAAATAGATGAATTGACAAATTCAATTAAGAATGTAGTTTCAGGAGATTCTTTCTCGACTGATGTTTCAAGGATATCAAAAAATGATTTGAAGAGTATTACAAAGAAAAATGGATGGTTGTTTGATTGGAAATCTGAGCTCAAGTTTCCTGCTAGAGATGTTTTTAAGCTAACTATTGTAAATAATCCATCAATCATTCAAGGATTAATTTGTTTAGAAGTAAAACCTGATCATGTTTACATGCATTTAGTCGAGAGTTCTCCTTTTAATAAGGGAAAAGCAAAGATGTATTCCGGAGTACCTGGAAATCTTGTTGCATTTGCATGTAAATTGTCTTTTCAACGTGGACATGAGGGAAATGTATCATTTATTTCTAAAACTCAGCTTATAGATCATTATGTTGAAAGTTTAGGTGCAATACATTTTGGTGGCAGATTAATGATAATAGATACAAATGCAGCATTAAGATTAATGGAGAGATATTATTCAAATCTAATATTATGAAAACAAAGAACAAAGAATTAGATGTCGATTATATTGGTGGACAAGGTCCATTAAAGATAGAGGAAGAAAGAGCAATTAGTGAATACATTCGACTTCATAAACGAAGAAAAGTAAAGCTAATTTCAAGAAAAAGAGAAAAAGTATTTTAATAGCACTACCACCAACAGCACCCATATGTAACGCAGGTGGAGTTTACGTTTCGGGCTGATAATCAATTAACAAAATTCGTATAACTGGGCACTGATAATCTTCGAAAACCTGCGCTACACATGGCTGCGGCCGTTACAAAAAAGCCATTTCGCTGAAGATTCGAAGATAATAAATGAGAAAAAAGTCGGCTGGACGAATTTAGAAATATAGATTTTCGCATAACTTTATAAACAGCACAGATTTTATAACGCTGATAGATTTTTGACAGCGCTGATTTTCTATTAATCAAATTATTTGACTGAATAAATAAATTTTTTATCGTGGAGTAATTTTCGCTGGACTATTCAACGCAGATTAGAATGCGGGAAGATTGACTATAAACGCCGACTTTTTTAGACTTAGCATTGACAGATTTTTGGAGGAGCTTTTTTTATCGCTTGACTTTAATCGCAGATTTATTTTTAGTTGACTGTTGGCTTGATTTTAATATTCACATTGTACTTTTTGACTGAAAGGCTTTAAGACACTGGATTGATTTAAAATTTGAATAATAAAAAAAGCTCTGGAGTTTTATCGGCGGATTATATTGACAGAGAAGACGGAGCTTTAGACGATGGATAATGGCCATTTTGTAACACATGGTAAACGTAATGGGTGAGGTTACGGTACATTAACATTAGTAATATTTAATAACATACAACGGCTTGACAGGTAAGTGCTATAAGTTCACCCACTACGCTTACCATTAAACGTT
>DMHA01000167.1 GCA_003449615.1 Flavobacterium sp. | reverse complement strand
CACACAATTCGGGGTAGAACCAAAAAATTTAAAAAAGCAGACCTATAAGCCGGATTCTGTCTCCAATAAATGGAGCCTTATCATTTATCTAGTCCCGATATTACTATCGGAATCCATCTTTCTACCCTTCGACAACGGGCGAGCACCCTTAAGAGTCGATATACTTGAAATTTCACCGCATAGAGTTTACCTGGTTTCACTACAGCATTACCTGTACCTGCTTTCTGTTGCACTTGTCCTATCCCGATTCATCGGGACGACGGCCGTTAGCCGCTATGCTTCTCTGTGGTGTCCGGACTTTCCTCCCTCCCGATAAATCAGGACGGCGATAAGGCGGTCTGCGGTGCAAAAGTAGGGATTTTAGAGTTTAGAATACCGATTTTGGATTTTAGATAGCAGATTTCTACATTGTCATTGATATTGAAATTGATATTGAAATTGATATTGAAATTGTCATTGATATTGAAATTGTCATTGATATTGATATTGATATTGATATTGATATTGATATTGATATTGATATTGATATTGATATTGATATTGATATTGTTTTATTTTTTTGGAATTTGGAATTTGCTTTTTGAATTTTCAAAAGCTATATTTGCTAACCAATAAAAATCTATGGAACAATTTGTAGTATCGGCTCGCAAGTATCGTCCGCAAACATTTAATGATGTTGTGGGACAAAAAGCCATTACCAGCACTTTGTTGCACGCCATAGAAAGCAATCACTTGGCTTCTGCCTTATTGTTTACAGGCCCTCGTGGTGTAGGCAAAACAACTTGTGCTAGAATTCTCGCTCGAAAAATCAATCAACCTGGTTATGACGATCCGAACGAAGATTTTGCTTTCAATGTTTTCGAATTGGATGCTGCTTCTAACAATTCTGTGGATGATATTCGGAATTTGATTGACCAAGTACGGATTCCACCGCAAACCGGACAATACAAAGTTTACATAATTGACGAGGTTCACATGTTGTCTTCGGCAGCTTTCAATGCTTTCTTGAAAACATTGGAAGAACCACCAAAACACGCCATTTTTATATTGGCAACGACCGAAAAACACAAAATTATTCCGACTATTCTTTCTCGCTGTCAGATATTCGATTTCAAAAGAATTACCGTAAAAGATGCCAAAGAACATCTTGCAGAAGTTGCTTTTAGCCAAGGTGTAAATTATGAAGACGACGCTTTGCACATTATTGCTCAAAAAGCCGATGGGGCGATGCGTGATGCTTTGTCCATTTTTGACCGAGTGGTTTCGTATTGTGGCAGTAATTTGACGCGTCAGGCAGTTACCGAAAACCTGAATGTGCTCGATTATGAAACTTACATCAATGTGACCGACTTGATTTTGGAAAATAAAATCCCAGAATTATTGGTAGCTTTCAATGATATTCTTGCTAAAGGATTCGATGCACATCACTTTGTATCTGGTTTAGCCTCACATTTCAGGGATTTATTGGTTTCCAAAACGCCTTCTACATTGACTTTGTTGGAAGTGGGTGAACAAGCCAAAAAATTATATGCCATTCAATGTCAAAAGGCATCGCAAGATTTCTTATTGAAGGGAATCGAAATTGCCAATGATTGCGATTTGAAATACAAAGTCAGTCAAAATCAGCGATTACTCGTTGAACTTTGCTTAATGCAACTGGCCTCCATCACCTTTGATGGAGAAAAAAAAAAGTTGAACCATTTATAATTCCACCCATTTATTTTAGGAAAACTGATTATTCTATTGTAGAAAAAGTCAATAACAATGGCAATGGCAATGGCAATAGCAATGTCAATTGCAATAACAATGAAAATAGCAATGGCAATGAAAAAAGTCAAATTGATAAAGTTGCAGAACCCAAAGTTGAAATAATAAATTCTGATGTTGTCGTTCCAACAGAAACTATACCCGAGAGCTATGCTCGAACAGGCGAAGCAAACGCAAAACCACCAACCACAAACCTTCCCGAAGAACTAAAATTTTCTGCATTGTCTCTTTCGAGTATTCGAGCCAAAAGAGAATTACTAGAAAACACAAAAGGGATTGTAAAAGAAGAAGTTCAACTTCCTAAAGAAGCCTTCACTGAAACTGAAATGTTGTTGCAATGGAGCAAATATGCGCAGCGTTCAGGCGATAAAGGACATAAAATAATGGAATCGCTATTGTTGATTGGCGACCCAAAATTAGAAGGCACAACTATCACTCACGAATTGCCAAACGACAGCACAAAGATTGAATTTGAATCGGAAAAAATTGAGCTTTTGGGATATTTAAGAGGCAAACTTCACAATCACGATATTACTATTGAAGTCATCGTTAATGAAAAAGTGGAGAATAAATTTGCATTTACACCCATAGACAAATACAACAGATTAAAGGAAATAAACCCTAATTTAGATTTGTTAAAAAAGACTTTTGATTTGGATATATAACTTGTTTAACAACTTAGATATTAATATGTTATATCAAATCAAATCCTATCTCAAATTCCTTTGGTATTCCAAAAACGAACACGCAGTTCATTCGCCATTTGTGTTCAATTTGATTACCAAGTGTTTTTACGACAAAGAATCAAAACTTGACCCGAGCGGGAGCGAACAGGCGAAGCAATATGCTATTTTAAAAGAATATAGAAAATCACTATTAGAAAACAAAAACACCATTGAAGTAACTGATTTTGGTGCGGGTTCCAAAGTTTTCAAATCGAATATAAGGCAAATTAGTGAAATTGCCAGAACCGCAGGAATTACCCCAAAACGTGCCGAATTATTGTTCAGAATCACCAATTATTTTCAGCCAAATACCATTTTAGAAATAGGCACTTCGTTAGGTTTGGCTACTTCTGCCTTAGCATTGGGAAACCCAAAAGCAAAAATATCAATATTGGAAGGTTGTCCGAATAAAGCAAATCAATGTCAATTGCAATTTCAAAAATTCAATGTCAATAATGTAGAATTAGTTGTAACCGAATTCAATAATTACCTTGAAAACTGCCATCTGCAACCTGAAAACTGCCAACTGATTTTCTTCAACGGCAATCATTCCAAAACTGCAACTTTAAATTATTTTGAACTTTTATTACCAACAATTTCTAATGATTCTGTTTGGATTTTCAACCATATTCATTGGTCTCCTGAAATAGAAGAAGCTTGGGAAATAATAAAAAAACACCCTAAAGTAACAGTAACAATTGATACTTTTCAGTGGGGAATAGTTTTCTTTAGAAAAGAACAATCCAAAGAGCATTTCGTTATTCGC
>DMHA01000017.1:362-4218 GCA_003449615.1 Flavobacterium sp. | reverse complement strand
GAATCAGATAAAAAACTAATGTTATCATAATTTACTAATTTATATTTTTTGGCAAAAGCCGCTATTTTTTTAGGTTCTTCAAACGAGATGAAAACCAATTGTGCTTTAGAAAATTTCTCCACATTATCTCTAATTTGTTCCGCTTCGCTCTGGCAATGTTCGCACTCGCTGTTGAAATACAGAAAAACAGTGGGCTTGTCGTCTTTCAAATCTTGATTTGAAAACGATTTTCCTTCAATGGTTTTGTATGAGAATGCAGGAATGGTCTTGATGTGCTCAGCAACTGCCTTTTTGTGATTGATTTTTGTGATTACTTGGTATCCCATAAAAGATATTGCTCCTAAAATGAGAATCGGAATTACAATTTTTAAGTATTTTTTCATATTGTCATTGCGAGGCACGAAGCAATCTCGTATAGTTAAATTATCATTATATCTTTTGTTTTACAAATCATTCCAATATAGACACTTAATAAACTTTTTTTAATTAATTTTAGTGGTGCTGAAGTTTGCTGGCTTTACTTTTGGTTTAATAGATTAATAAAATTCATCTTGGGCAACTAACTGTTTGAAAGTGTGAGTCCAAAACCAAATTCATCAGGCAGGAAATCTGCTACTTTCTTATCTTGGCAAATAGCATAGTATTGAGATAAGTCACAATACATACATTCAAACTCGTTTTTGTACATCAAAACACCTTTATTCCAATAGACACCGTTGCTTAATGCCATTAATCCCGCCAATCCCAAAAAATCAAAGAACGCGCTTACTTTTCCTTCTGTTTGTGCTTTCTTAACTACAAAAGTCATACTCTGCAAGCCATCAGCAAAATCAAGTATGGAAGCATTTTTGTCTTTATCTAAAAGCACATTGCAACCATCAAAATAAAACTTTTGGGGTCTTGAAAAAATTTGCCGATAATCCCTGCTCTGCATAAAGAGGGTTTGCGTTTTGGGGCTGTTTCTAAACAGGCAGAATTTGCCATAAATACCATCATGCCTGCCACTTATGACATCGTGATTTAAAACTTCATCTGTCATAAAATCCCGTATGTTGCCGAAAATAATATCTAAATCGGTATATCCCCAAAAGTCGTAGGATGCCGTAATTTCGGAAAACAGAAAACTAAAAGCAGGCTTAAAATCGGCTACTTTATTGTTGCTAGTGATGATGCCCACATCAAAGCCCAATTTCTCGGAAGCTTTTAGCTTGAAAGAATCCAATGTATGATACACTATTTTTACATTGTCGGGTTTATGGGGAATCGGTTCAACAGTATCGGTTATGATATAAAAATCGATTGTTGGATTGAACTTGCACGAATGTATAAAATACTGCAAATACCACGGATAAACACCAAAATGACAAACAAGCAAGGCTATTGATGGAGAGTTATTCATATTTATTTTTTCTTATAAATGCTTTGTTGACAATTGTTTCGAACTTACAAATTCTTCAAAATCATTTGTAGTTTCCATCATCCCCAAATCGACTAGCTGCTTGGAATCAATGTATTGTATGGAAGACGAATTGTAGAAACTGATGTTGGTATCTTCCTTGATGTGTTTCTCGTAATGCTTGTAAAAATAGGCATTGTCATAGTGTTCACCTCTTTGGCTTTCTTCCTGAACTTCTTCAATAAAATCCGATAAAAATTTGGTATGGAATACTACCCCTTGCACCTTGCTCATCTTGCATCCGTTGAGGGCGTGCATGCCCACGTGGAGGTAAGTTTCGGGATGATTCTTGAAGAGCGACACTTTAGAAAGCGTGTTCACATTGATAGTTTCGCCAAAAACCCGCACCCGAACGCCACCAGTAAACGATTTTTGGTAAAATAGTTTGTTTGCTTTTTGGTCTAAAAACGGGCTGTATAGTATGTTGTATTCACAATCGAAATAATCCAGCACCTCAAGCGGATTGCTACCTTGACGATAGGAAACCGATTTCAGGCTTTTATCGGAATAAACATCCAATAAAAAACTGTTGATAGCCGTGCATTTTTCTTCTTTTTCCAAATATTCTATGAGATCTTTTAAACCCAAATGTTCTGAGTGTGGATAGGAAAACAGTTCGTCAATGTCCACCACCAAGCACCAGTAGTTTTTGCCGAAGGTTTCCAGCAAATGTTCCATCCACGACCAATGGTTTTTATAGCTGTCATGGGTGGAATACAAATGGGTATTTTCCTGCTGTTTCACGATTTCTGCCGAATCATCGCTGGAATTGTTGTCGATGATAAAAAACCGGTCAACACCCAAATTCCTATAATACTCAAAAAAATAAGGCAACCGCAGGGACTCGTTCCTCATAATAGCAAACAGGCGGATTTCGTCTTCTTTGTTGGGAACTGCGTTAATGTCTGTTTTTATCATAGTATTTGTAAGAATATTTTATTTAATCTGCAATCTTCAATCTTCAATCAAACTTCTCTTTTTATAATTGTTTTAGGAGTAGTTAAGCGTAAAAAACATTATCGTTACCACCCACAGCAACAAAGCCAAACCATAACTGTATGCCACGATTTTTAAACCCTTATCCATAGAAGTTTGAGTAGCTTTGCCAATATAATACGCAAGTATAAGCCAGTACGCCAACTCAAACAAATTGAGCGTTTGAAAAGGATAGACAAACCAAGGCTCTAAATCCTTGTACCCCACAATATTCAATGCCGACAAGGGATAGAAATACTGGATGTCCTCCAACTTATAATTGGTTTGAAAAAAGTAGAACCACACAATTTTGAATACAGGAACTAATAAAAAAACAAACTCAGCCGTAAGCACAAAACCCCACAACTGCTTGAATGTAACCGCAACCCTGCTGAAAAAGAATGTGCCGATGTAGAGAGCGCTAGCTATTAGGCTGGTTTTGATGAGTACCATTATTGGCACAATAGCATAACTAACCCACTGCCATTTTTCTTGAAACTCGAAAAAACGTTGTATTTGCTTATTGGTAAGTTTTTCTGCAAGAGAATTATAGAGCAGACCTTTGAAATCTAATACTATATTAGTAATTTCAGTGAGTAAAATTAAGGCAATAGAAAGCAACAACCACTTTAACAAAGTGCTTTTCATAAATAAAATTAGTTTTTTTCTTTTACCTAAAAAGTTTAACGGAAAAAGACTAGATAAAAAAATAACAAAAAATAAATAATATGTAAAATTTTGGTTTGTACTGGATTAAGCTTGATTAATTTAACCCCATCAAGGATTGTTATTAATATAAAAATAATAAAAATTGATACCAATACAATTTTTTCCATAATAGTTTTTCAATTTAGGTGGCTTTTTTTTAAAAGCCCCTAATTATTTGAATTTAATGAAATGCACAGTAACTTCGCTATATTTACTTTTTGATAGATTTATTAATTAGTTCATACAATATGTAAATCGATATTGAGGCAAATTTAAGTATAGTTTGAGTTTTTGTTAGTTTGATTAGATTGAAAAGTTCTAACATTCCTATTATTAAAGAAACAATAAGAAAAAATAAAATTATTTTTTTCATAGAAAAAGTTTATTATAAAGAGAATTAATGTTATAAAAATCATCAATTCTCTTTTTTTTTTAATTATTTTTTAAATGCACAATATCCATTTAAAGCTAATAATGTTACACCTGATCCCCAACCAATTGGATTCCAAAAATTAGCCCATGCCCCTACAATCCATGCGGCTTCTGTTACATATAAAGCTTTACAAAGTTCTCCACTACCAGCCATAATATTATCCATTTCCGCTGATGTTAGTTTGCCTTCAATATTGGCAAGACTCATTTTTTTAATTTTTAAATCTATATTTTTCATAATTTCTATACTTTTAATTATTTACCGCAACCTGCATATATACCTAG
>DMHA01000017.1:0-311 GCA_003449615.1 Flavobacterium sp. | reverse complement strand
TAGACCACAACCTATTCCAGTTGCTGCAGCTAAAGGAGCAAAAAGTGTAGAAGATAATAAAATAACAGTAGATACACAAAAACCAGCTGTTGCCCAATTACAACTCTTACTGTGACTCCCAGCCATAATGTTTTCCATTTCTTCTGGAGTTAGTTTGCCATCAATATTGGCAATACTCATTTTTTTAATTTCTTTTTTAATTTCTAAATTTTTCATAAAAGTAAAGATTTTTTGTTAAACAATAATTTATTTGTTTGGCAAATGTGAAAAAAACTATATTTGTTTACTATTTGAAAACTAATAATTTCTAA
>DMHA01000350.1 GCA_003449615.1 Flavobacterium sp. | reverse complement strand
TAAATCATATACTTTTGAAAACATATCTTTTGAAAATATAACTATGAGATTTTCAGTTGATAAAATTAATTACGAAATCGACTTAAGTCAAGTATCTAAGTCTTTGATGAATGCTTCTATTCAAGAAAAATTATCTTATCGAATACTTCCATTTTGTATTGGTATAACTTGGTTTCCTTTTATCAATGAAGACTTATCTACTTCTCAATTAATTAAACAAGCCAAACAATTAAACCACTAATGTTAGCCAAATTACTCCTCCCAATTTTACAGACTCCCAAAATACCTTATTACTAATTTCATCTAATGATTTTTCCAGTTTTTTATCTTTGATTATTGTTTTCAAATCTTTAATTGTACTTTCCGCTTCTTTTAAGTTTTTATTCACTTCTTCCGCCAAAAACCCTGATTCAATCGCTTTTTTACTTTGTATTAATTGTATTTGTAAATTAATTTCATTTGCTTTTTGTATTATTTCATTTATATTTTCGGTACTTTTTAATTCATTTTGTACTTTTCCTATTTCTTTCACAAAAAAGGTTTTCTCTAAAGCACTTAAATTATTATTTGCATTTGTTATCACTTTCAAGTCTGCTAGCGATTTTTCAACTCCCAAATTAATATTACTGATTATTTATTGTCAAATTATTTTTCATACAATTCATATTTTTCAATAATACTATTAATATCTTCGATGGTAGCTTTTCCTTTACTTTCTTCCCACAAGTCTTTTCCCGCTTTCAAAGCTACTTGATCAATTTTATCATCTCGGCTATCTTCTCTTTCACCAATTCCATTAAATATAAAAGCTGTACCTTTTTCTTTTATTCGATCATTTATCTGAAATATACCCGCTCCAACTAATACTCCTTCTTCGCTAAAACCAGCTCCAGCACCGATATATCCTAAAAATAAATTTCCTACTGTATCATGCCTAACTTTATGATTTCCAATTTGATAATACTCACTTGCAATACCTTTATTAATTAAAATACCTTCTTTATTTCTATAATATGGTGAAAGATAATTTTTCATATCCCAAACATGTCCAGTAGCTACCAACTTAGCATAACCAGCCCATCTAAATTTAGTACTTGTATTTTGTAGAAAATCAAATTCATTACTACTTGTAACTTGGTCCAAAGTATTCATAAACCATTCAGTTAAATCTTGTTTATCGACTTCCTGTGTATTTGTATTAAAGCCTTCTGCCAAAGTATTATTTAAGTTCTCTTTTCTAGCAAAGTATTCTGGTAATCTTTCTAAGCTTCTGTTCCAAACTAATTCTTTTCCCTTGTATTCAGGAAAGTCCATACCTTTATATTCATTCTCTTTAAATTTCTTTATTTCTTGTAAATCATTATATACTCCTATTCCTTGTATACCAAAATGTGCTATTGAAGCAAGAGCCACACTACCAGCTACTCTTATATCGCCAGTTGTTTTGAATACACCTAGACCAGCAGTAGCACCAGCGGCAACACCAGCAAGCAAAGTAGTAGCTCCAGTATAAAACTTAGTATCATCAGATTTCCAAGTATTATTGTAGCCCATTTTCGCAATGGCTTTAGCTGTGTCAGCCGCTATCTTAGGGCTTATTAAGTATTTTGTCCAACCAATTGCTTCTTTATAATATACTGTCGCCAACAAGTAATATAAATTTTCTTTTTCATTTTGATAGTAATTCATAGCCTTTATGTCTCCTTTTTCTGGTTCTTTTGTGCTTAAGCTATCTTTTTCAATCAATCTCCTTAAAAACTGATTGGTGCTTGCTTCTGTCTCGATTATTTTTTGTGGCTCTAGTAAACCTTTTACACTTTTCTTATAATACATTTCCTTTTCTACTAATTCATTAAATTCTTTTTGCTGTTGTTTTAGCTGATTCACCGCATAATCTCGAAATCCAGCCCCCAAGTTATTATTATTTTGCGTTATTTGTATTAAATCATTATAACTTTGATCTATTGAATTTAGTTTATCTAATCTCTCTAAATGGCTATTAGCACCATTAACTAAAGTATCAGTAATATTTCCTTTTAAGAATATTTCTGGCTCATTTAATATTTCATTGGCAACATATTTAAAATTTCTTGTATTTTAAACATTTGAGAATTCTCAAGTTTTGATAGATTCAAAATCACAAAATCTGCTTTTTCAATATGTTCGATCAGAGACTCTTTCTTAACTCCCAAAGTCTCTTCTTTGCATGTTCGATTGCTTTAAGTAATTCTTCAAGCGGAATTTCACACAATTTTGAATGTTTAGCACTTGTTTGAGGAAAGAATTCAACCTTTAAATTTTCAAACCCTTCTTCCTGCTGAATAGTAAATAAGAATTGATCTTGATAATATACATCTGCTACTAAGTCTTCATAATCTAAATCACTTCCTATTCTTACGTCTAATTTACTCATAACTATAATCTCCTAGTGTTTGGCTCTAAGAAGCCACGCATGGAACCATCAGCAGAATAACTAACCCCTTTTTCATTAGGGGAAATAATATCAATTCCTCCAAATTTATTAGGTTTAACTATAGATTGGGGATTATTTAGTATTTCATCGACAATCTTTTGACCTTCTGCGTTAAGAATATCTGGTTTCTTGCTAGAGTAACTATAAGCACTACCCAATCGATCAGAGTGTTTTTGAATGGCTCTACCTGCTTTTGTTAATCCGTTTCTGTCAAGCTTAGCTGCATTTTGAGAAAGTATTTCCTTTGAAAAACCTCCGAATTTTTCTTCAAGCACCAATATTCTACCAAAAACTGTTTTAAGTATAGGAACTTTATTTATTAATTCTAAAGTGGTAATTCCAGCACTTCCCGCTAAAGTACTCAATTTACTTAAAGCAACTTCAGAAACTACTTCAACTGGTGCATCCGCTAATAATAAAATTAAATTTAAAGCTTGTAATTCCTGCTCTGTTCTTTCTTTTAAAGTTTCTTCAACGCTTTCATTTCTTAAATCATTATATGTTTGTTCCCAATAATTAACTGCTTTGAGTATTTCAGTTTGTTCTTCTTGTGAGGCATTTACTAAATCATTTCTTAGCGATTCAACTAAATATTTTGATACTTCTACTTTTTGTTCTAAACTTCCATAATATTGAAATTGTCCTTTCTCAATCGCATTAATCAATAATTTTTTGTCTAATTCTTTTGCAATTTCTTGATATTTATTTATAGTTTCATTTTTAACTTTAGTGCTAGTAATTTCATTCTTTATACTCTCAAATTGATTCGCAAAAGCTTCTCTCTCAGGCAAAGTTAAATTCACATTTTGTTTAGTAACTATTATCAAATCGCTTAAAGACTGTCTAAATAATTCAGTATTCGTATTATTAATATTTTCACTGAATGTTTGTTCTGGAATTTCACTAAAAGATGCACTACCACTTAATACTGTTTCTGTCTTTTTAAGTTCTTCTAATTGCT
>DMHA01000281.1:9364-9681 GCA_003449615.1 Flavobacterium sp. | reverse complement strand
TGGATCAAAACGTGTCCTAATTCAGGGATTTCTGCTCGCAAGGTATCTTTTAATAAATGAGATATGTCGTGACCTTCTCTTACTGTTATATTGGCTTTGACAATGGCGTGTAAATCGACATGGTATTTCATTCCTGCTTTTCGAATAAAACATTTTTCGGTACTTTCGACACCTTTGACTTGAAGGGAAACTTTCCTGATTTCGATAATTAAATCATCATATAAATTTTCGTCCATTATTTCGCCAAGGGCTGGTCTGAAAATTTTATAACTATTGTAAAAAATAAATCCAGAGGCAAAAAGTGCCGCCAAATCATC
>DMHA01000281.1:8433-9241 GCA_003449615.1 Flavobacterium sp. | reverse complement strand
GCATCACTCCGATGGTGCCAAGCATCAGCCTTGAGCGAAGAACTATTGGCTTCTTTGCTTCGTTTCATTACCAAACGAAAGGAATATTCCTTCCATAAAATGATTGTTCCCAAAACAATTAGCGTCCAAGATTCAGGCAATTTATGTGGAACTCCAATGTTGGTAATACTTTCGTGAGCAATAATTGTTGCCGAAGTAATCAAAAAACCCACAACTAAAAAAGTAATCAATGGTTCGGCACGACCGTGTCCATAAGGATGATTTTCGTCGGCAGGCCTGTTTGAGTATTTGATACCAAACAACACTAAAAAAGAGGAGAAAATATCGGTAGTTGACTCAATCGCATCGGCTGTCAAAGCGTACGAATTTCCAAAAAATCCAGCCAATCCTTTGATTAAAGCCAATAAGGCATTGCTTGCAATACTAAAATAAGTTGCCCTAACTGCGGTTTGTTCGTGTGTCATTTTAGTGATACTAATAAACCTCAAAGGTTTGAAAAAAAACCTTTGAGGTTTAGTGTTTTTATTGAATAGAATTAAGCTCTTACGATTTTGGCTCCAATGGCTCTCAATCTTTCGTCAATTCGTTCGTAACCTCTGTCAATTTGTTCTATATTTTGAATGGTGCTTGTTCCTTTGGCCGAAAGTGCCGCAATCAACAAGGATATTCCCGCTCGAATATCGGGAGATGACATAGTTGTTGCTTTCAATCTTGATTTGAAATCGTGACCAATAACTACAGCCCGGTGTGGATCACAAAGAATAATTTTGGCTCCCATATCAATCAATTTATCTACGAAAAACAAACG
>DMHA01000281.1:207-8370 GCA_003449615.1 Flavobacterium sp. | reverse complement strand
CTTTCGAACATTTTTTGATGAATCAAAACGTCGCCTTTGCATTGGGTTGCAACGACAAGAACAATACTCAACAAATCGGGTGTAAATCCTGGCCAAGGTGCATCCGAAATTGTAAGAATAGAACCATCTATATCAGTTTTTACCTGATAGCCGTCCTTATGCGCAGGAATATAAATGTCATCCCCTCTTTTTTCTAAAGTAATCCCCAATTTTCTGAATACATTTGGAATCAATCCCAAGTTTTCCCAACTCACCTCTTTGATGGTAATTTCGCTTCTGGTCATCGCTGCTAGTCCGATCCAACTGCCAATTTCTATCATATCGGGAAGAATTTTATGGACGCAACCCCCAAGACTTTCAACACCTTCAATGGTCAATAAATTGGAACCTAATCCTGTGATTTTTGCTCCCATTGCGTTCAACATTTTGCACAATTGTTGCAAATAAGGTTCGCAAGCAGCATTATAAATAGTGGTTGTTCCTTTGGCCAAAACCGCTGCCATAACAATATTGGCAGTTCCAGTAACCGAGGCTTCGTCAAGTAGCATATCAGTCCCAACTAGACCTTCAGGAGCTTCTACTCCATAAAAATGATCTTCTCTGTTGTATCGGAATTTAGCCCCAAGATTAATAAATCCTTCAAAATGAGTGTCTAATCTTCGACGACCAATTTTATCGCCACCGGGTTTTGGAATAAATCCTTTTCCGAATCGTGCCAAAAGTGGCCCAACAATCATAATCGAACCACGAAGCGAACCCCCTTCTTTCTTGAAAGCTTCGGTCTCTAGATAATTTACATTAACCTCATCGGCTTGAAAAGTATAGGAACCTGATCCGTTTTTTTGGATTTTAACTCCTAAATTTCCCAAGAGTGTAATCAATTTATTGATGTCGATTATATCTGGAATATTATTGATTGTAACTTTTTTGGCAGTTAATAATATGGCACATAATATTTGTAATGCCTCGTTTTTTGCGCCTTGTGGCGTTATTTCTCCTTTTAGGCTAACGCCTCCTTCTATTTTGAATATTCCCATTTTTTATTAAATTATAATTTATTATTTCGTCACCACTTATGTTTCTCACTCTTATTCTTAAAAGTATTTTTACACTACTAATTTTATATTGTCAAATATCGCTTTTCCTTCAGTCGTGTTAGGGGAATAGGGAATTTATGAGCATTTTATATCTCTTTAATTTCGTTTACTATTCCTTTTACCGTTTCAATATTTAATTTGGAAAATGCAAACCATTTTTTGCCTAAATCTTTCAAAGAAGCACCAAGATGATAAACTTCTTTTTGGTCTATAATTAAAAATCTATCGTGGCTTTGAGTAAATGTTCTAAGGATAAAATCTCCGTATTGCTCGTTGGCTTTTTGCAAATCAAGTGTAAGGTGCTTGCTGTGTGCTTTTGTAAGTATTTCAACATTTACACCTTTGCTTTTTTTTGCTAAATGGGTAAATGTATTTTCATCGATATAATTATCAATTAGCACTATTTTTTGTTTTGCACTGCGTATAATTTTTGAAGCTAACTCATAGGCATCAAAAACTTGACCGTCAAAAAAAACGCCTTGAGTGGGAATGAGATTTGTGTTTATCTGTAAATCTATTTGGTTTACCTTATTGTCTAACTTATCAAATTTGTCTTCCAACCGGTTCATTCGGTTGTTAATAGCATACCCTTTAAGCAAATAGTCTTTTAGTCGTTGTGTAGCCCAAATACGAAATTGTGTACCTCTTTTGCTTTTAACACGATATCCAACAGAAATAATTACATCAAGATTATAGTATTTAACTTTTGATATTTGTGTTTTTCCTTTAATAGCACCATGTTGAGAGGCTTGTAAGAAATCCTTACATACCACTTTTTCTTCTAATTCTCCCTCTTTAAAAATATTACCAATATGTTGAGTAATAGCAACCCTGTTGCGATCAAAAAGTAACGCCATTTGCGCTTGTGTTAGCCATACTGTTTCTTCCTCAAATTGAACCTCAACTTGAACTTCATTATTGCTACCATTATATATTTCTATCTCACTCATCTACTAATCTCTAAAAAACTAGTTTCACTTCTTGTTTACCTTCTTTTTGAACTATATGGGATTTCCTTATAGTTGTATTTTAATCTAATTTTTGTTCTTCATAAATGTTTTTGATATGCTCATTCACTGTCATTAAATTTTTATCGAAATGTAACTCCATTTGTTTTTGAGTTAGCCATCCCTTTTCTTGTTCAAATTGCACTTCAACTTGAATAGATTTATCAGACCCTTGATGTATTTCTATTTCATTCATTCTCTAATCAAAAAAAAAATGACTTAGCTTGTGTTCAATTTTTTAAATATTTAGTTCAGATGTTATTGCTTATCATGAAAACACTGGAAATCTAAACAAATTCCTAACCCACAACTATTTTACAAAGGTTTTCTTTTTTGGTTTTTATGCGTAGGATTTGACTTCCCTGATTTGATATTTTTGTTGCTTTGAATTTTTGGTTGTCCTGCAGGAGAAATTTTGTTGGAAACCCGCTTGTTGGTTCGTAATAAATCAGTAGTGGTCAAAAGTTCTTCGGTGCTTTGTAGCATATTCAATTTTCCGCCTGACAATTCATATAAATGTTCGAAAATAACGTCGTCTTTCACGGTGTCTTTATTCCAACTCAAATAGGATTTTTTCATGTGATTGGCAATCACTTTTACCAAAGCATTTTTCATTTCGCCTTCCTCCCATTTGTTGGCAACATCAATCATATATTTAATATTGTTGCCATAATATCGGTATTTCGGAAAGTTTTGTGGGTATTTTAAAACATCGGGTTTAAGCTGCAAAACCTCACGAGTTGGCACAGGATAAGGCGAATCTACATCCAATTTAAAATCGGACATTATAAAGATTTGATCCCACAATTTATGCTGAAAATCAGGTACATCACGCAAATGGGGATTCAAACTTCCCATCACTTGTATGATATATTTTGCGACTTTGTTACGCTCTTCTCTATCTTCAATGACGGTTGCTTGATCAATCAATTTTTGCAAATGACGCCCATATTCCGGAATAATTAAATGTTGCCGCTCGGCGTTGTATTCCAAATGATGCACCACATCATTGGCAACTTCTTTTGTATATTTTGTGTTCATATTTATAGGGAAATAATACCTTTAATTGTAGATAATTCGATGTATTTATCAATTATTTCTTGAGAATCTTTCATCATAACATCTACAGAAATACTTGTAAATTTACCAGTTTTAGATTTTGTGGTTTTAATTACTGCTCCCATACAATCAAAAGATTCTTCCACTCGGAGAATATTTTCATTATCGGTAGGCACGATAAATTTAAACAAATACAAATCGGGCCAAGTGGTACTCAAATCCAACTCTTTTTTTAGCCTTTCATAAAACTCACGGGTTTCTTTTTCTTTTTCTGTATCCATTCTAAAATAAAATAAAAGCAAATATACTGTTTTGATTTTAGATTTTAGATTTAGATTTTAGATTACAGAAAATTTAAGAACCTGATAAGTTGAAATAACCTTTCGAAGTTCGGATAACTTTAGGTAAATTTGCACAATATTTGAAAAATGTGAGCAAAGAAATTATAGTCATCATAGGCGGCCCTGGAACTGGCAAAAGCACTATCATTGAAGGATTGATAGCAAGAGGTTTTTGTAGTTATCCTGAAATTTCAAGGCAAGTAACTTTAGAAGCAAAAAAACAAGGCATCGAACAATTGTTTCTTGAAAACCCTTTACTTTTCAGCGAATTGTTATTAGAAGGAAGAAAAAAACAATTCAAAAACGCTTTAGAAGAAACCCAAAATATTGTTTTTATCGACCGTGGTATTCCCGATATATTAGCCTATATGCACTACATTGGCGACAGTTATCCTATTCATTTTGACATAGCTTGCCGCGAAAATAGATACACAAAAATATTTATTCTTCCGCCTTGGGAGGAAATTTATGTGAGCGACGAAGCACGATATGAAAACTTCGAACAAGCCAAACTCATCCACGATCACCTTGTTGAAACTTATCAAGATTATGGCTACGAACTTATAGAAGTTCCAAAAGACAGCCTAGATAACAGAATTTTATTTATCTTAGACCAAATATCCAGATAATTTACAAATTAGAATTTGAGATTTAAGGTTTCAACAAAATCTGAAATCTGAAATCTGAAATCTGAAATCTGAAATCTGAAATCTATGCAGGAAGCATTACAAATTCTTCAAAAATACTGGAAACACGACAAATTTAGGTCGCCACAAGACGAAATTATCAATTCGGTTTTAGAGGGCAAAGACACTTTTGGTTTGATGCCCACTGGTGGCGGAAAATCAATTTGTTTTCAGGTTCCTGGCCTGATGAAAGACGGAATTTGTTTGGTCATATCGCCTTTGGTTGCCTTGATGAAAGATCAAGTGCAACGCTTGCAACAACTTGACATCAAAGCCATTGCCTTAACTGGTGGCATTCAATCGGACGAAATGATTAGGCTTTTAGATAATTGTGAATATGGCATTTATAAATTCTTGTACCTATCGCCAGAACGCTTACAATCAGATTGGATTTTGGAACGCATCAAAAACCTACCTATCAATCTCATCGCCATAGACGAAGCGCATTGTGTGTCACAATGGGGACACGATTTCCGTCCTGCTTATTTGAAAATTGCAAATTTAAAAACCCATTTCCCAAAAGTTCCTTTTCTCGCTCTTACTGCTTCGGCAACAAAAACGGTTCTTGATGATGTCATTCTGCAATTGGGCTTAGAAAATCCATCTATTTTCACGAAATCTTTTGCACGAAAAAACATTGCTTATATGGTTTTTGAAGTTGAAGACAAGCTGTATCGAATGGAGCAAATCCTGAAGAAAAATCCTCAACCTTCTATTATATATGTGCGAAATAGGAAATCGTGTTCGGATACCGCCTCGCAATTGCAATCTATGGGATTGAAAACCACTTTTTATCATGGAGGATTATCCGTGAAAGAAAAAGAGAAAAATATGAACCTTTGGATGACCGAAGAAGTTCAGATTATTGTTGCCACCAATGCCTTCGGGATGGGAATTGACAAATCGAATGTAAAAACCGTTATCCATATTCATCTTCCGGAAAGTATCGAAAGTTATTATCAAGAAGCTGGCCGTGCCGGAAGAGATGAAACCAAATCGTTTGCCATTATTCTCACGAGTCCATCTGACAAAATTCAAGCGCAAAGCCAGTTTATCAATGTTTTGCCTGACAAAATTATTCTTACCCAAATTTATATCAAATTATGTACATATTTCCGAATCGCCTATGGCGAAGGAATTAACGAACAATTTTCGTTCAATTTGAATCATTTTTGCCAGAAATATGGGTTTCCAACCTTGAAGACTTTCAATGCTATCCAGTTTTTAGATCGTCAAGGGATCTTGAGTATGTCGCAAGAGTATTCCGAGAAAATCACGATGCAATTCATCATCGAATCCAAAGAAGTCATTCGATATATGAGTTTGAATCCTAGTGAAGAACCTGTTATTTTGTCCTTACTCCGAACGTATTCAGGTATTTACGAATCTCAAACTCCAATTAATTTATCGTTAATTGCCAAAAAATCAAGTTGCGATGAGATGGTAATTATCTCTATTTTAGACAAACTAAAAAAGCTGGAAATCATTGATTACCACAAAAAAAACAACGATGCCACGATTATTTTCAACGAAGTTCGTGAAGATGAAAGAACCATCAACCGAGTTTCGAAATATCTAGAAACCCAAAATCGACAAAAAATTGCCCAATTCGAGTCGGTTTTACATTATATAAACGAAAAAAAAGTATGCAAAAGCAAGTTGATTCTTGATTATTTTGGAGAAAAAGCCAAAACAGATTGTGGAATTTGTTCCTATTGCATTTCAAAAAAAAAGAAACCTATTGATAGTTCTTCGATTTCAGAAAAAATCATTGGATTATTGCAACTACAAGAAATGAATTCAAGAGAAATTCAAAAATTGACAAAAATCAGCGAAGACGATATTATCTTTGCCTTGCAAACTTTATTAGAAAACAATCAAATTGCTGTAAAATCAAACAATAAATATTCACTTAAATAAGAGGAGATTGCTTTGCTTCGTGCCTCGCAACTCCTCGCAATGACATACTCACTATTTCTTCACCACTTCAACCAATTCCAATAAATCCAAACTCACTTTCGAAGTAAACATTCCATAATTCACAGTTGCCTTATTTTTTTCAATGTTGTCAATACTTCCCACTGCTTTTCCATCAAACATTCTTACTCTGTCGCCTATTTTTAAAACAGGTTTTGGCTTTTCGATAATGGGTTTTAGTTTCTTTTCTTTTTTTGCAACTCTGATTTCTTCTACCTTAACTTCTACTTCTTTAATAACTTCCTTTTTCTTTTCGATAATAGCTTTGGCTTCTTTTGGAGTGGCTTTTATTCGTTTGGAGTTTTCGATTTCGATGATTTTCAAAAATTCGCCAATAAGGTCTTTTTTATTTTTATTATTAAAATATTTTTGGGCAATATCTTCTATTTTCTGACCAATGCAAATCGTTTTTTGATTGCTGTCATACAATTCTTGATAGCTTTCCAATTTTTGCTTGATTTTTACGTTAATGGTTTCCATTTTCTTACCTTCTTCACGCGCTTTTGTTTCTTCTTCTTTCAGTGTTTGCGACGTTTTTTCCAACTTCGAGCGTTCTTTCTGCAAGGTGGCAATGGTTTTGTCGAAACGTACTTTTCCCACTTCAATTTTCTTCTTCGCTCGATTGATTAAGCTAAAAGGGATTCCATTTTTCAAAGCGACTTCAAATGTAAACGAACTTCCAGCTTGACCCAAAACCAATTTATACATTGGTTCCAATGTTTTTTCATCAAAAAGCATATTGGCATTAATGGCAAAAGGCAATTCATTAGCCAAAATTTTTAGGTTGGAATAATGTGTAGTTATAATTCCAAAAGCTTCTCGATGATAGAATTCTTCCAAGAAAATTTCTGCCAAAGCTCCTCCCAATTCTGGGTCTGAACCAGTTCCAAATTCATCTATCAAAAACATTGTTTTTTGGTTGCATTTCTTCAAAAAATAATTCATATTCTTGAGTCGGTAACTGTAGGTACTCAAATGATTTTCAATGGATTGATTATCGCCAATGTCAGTTAAAATTCTATCGAATAAAAAAGTTTCACTGCGTTCCTGAACAGGAATTAACATTCCCGATTGCAACATCAATTGGAGTAATCCAACGGTTTTTAATGAAATGGTTTTTCCTCCAGCATTGGGTCCAGAAATGACGATAATTCTTTTTTCTTGGTTTAATTCAAAAGTTTGTGGATGTGTAATTTCGTTTTTCTGTTTATTGTTCAAATACAAAATAGGATGGAAGGCGTCTCTGAAGTATAATCTTCTTTCCTCGGTAATTGTTGGCAAAATTCCATTGATTTTGTTGGCATATTTTGCTTTGGCAGCAATGACATCAATATCGCTCAAGAAATCTTGGTATTGCATAAGCAATGGTAAAAAAGGTCGAATTTGATTGGACAATTGTTTCAAAATTCTTGTAATTTCTTCTTTTTCTTCGTATTCTAAATTGCTTAATTCACGGGAATATTTCAAAGTAGTTTCGGGTTCAATGTAAGCAATACTTCCAGTTTTGGAACTTCCCAAAATGGCTCCTTTCACCTTTCGGCGATACATTGCCAAAACCGCCAAAACCCTACGATTTTGAACGAAACTTTCTTTAATATCATCCAAATAACCAAGCGAATTGTATTGGGTTAAAGCCACTCCAAAACTCTGATTGACTTTGCCACGAACCAAATTCATTTCTCTTCTAATATCCTGTAATTGAGGAGAAGCATTGTCTTTTATTTCCCCATATTTATCGACAACGACATCAATCAAACTGCTGATTTCTTTTGTGATTTGAATTTGGGAAGCTTTTCTATTCAAATATGGATAATAATCGTCAAATTTTTTGAAATAATTCAACATAAAATTTGTGGTTTCAGAAATGGTAGCAATTTTCCTGAAACCGCCCACTTCAAGAAAACTGTCTTCTATTGCCAAAAACTTGATTTCATAAGTAATGGCATCAAAACCGTGATTGGGAATGGCATTGTTATTTTGGAATGACGAAACATAT
>DMHA01000281.1:0-157 GCA_003449615.1 Flavobacterium sp. | reverse complement strand
TATGACGAAACATATTCCGAAGTTTGCATCAAGGCATTCATCAAGGTTTCCTTGTCTTTGAAAGGCTTGATTTCCAGTGCTTTTTGTTTGCCAATATCGGTGTTGCAAATCCCCGAAATGGTTTCGAGAACCGTTGGGAATTGTAAATCTTGGAGTG
>DMHA01000338.1:2873-3496 GCA_003449615.1 Flavobacterium sp. | reverse complement strand
CAATCGCTAAAAGAACATACCGAACAAGCTCGTAAAGAATGGAACAGAACTATTTAATTGACACCAATGTTATAATTGATAATTTTGGAAACAAGCTACCCGAAAAGGCTATTTGCAGACAATCATTTTATCCAATTACTAAATTTATTTTTTTTCCAAGTCCAAATTCGAATATTTTGTATAGTGTTGATAATTGAATATCACACTTTCCATTTTCAAGTCTTGAAATATAACTTTTTTTTGTACCTACTTTTATTGCAAGTTGTTCTTGCGTCATTTTGGCTTCGTGACGAGCATCTTTTAACGTTTCACTGATTATAAAATATTGTGCTTTTTTTTCGAAATCATCTCTTTTCTTGTTTCCAATTACACCATATTCTATATCCAACAACTCCTCAAAGTTTTTTGCTTTTCTTATTTTTTCATCTTTATTCATTTTCCTACTTTTTTGAATTAAAATATTCGTTTTTAAGTTTTGTTGCTAATTCAATTTCGTTTTTTGGCGTTTTCTGTGTCTTTTTTTGAAATGCATTAAAAAGTACAACTAAATTACCTGTATCAAAGCAACAAAATATTCTGTAAATGTTGCTTTCATATTCAATTCTTATTTCATAAAGTCCATC
>DMHA01000338.1:0-2690 GCA_003449615.1 Flavobacterium sp. | reverse complement strand
CAAAGTTAACTATAAAGTTATCAAAATAACGAATATTGCAAGTTTTTTTTTAAAATAGCCAAAAACAGTTTAGTATTTATAAATAAGGCTTTCGAGGCTGTTTATGTGATAATAGGCGAAAAACATTGAATAATAAATTTTGTGCAATAACCATAGCAAAATAGAAATTGTAATAAGTTTTGAAGTGCAATTATATCATATATTTACTGGAAATCATAAACAGCTTGTTGAAAAAATCAAAAATGGTATGCGAAATTTAAAGCACGTTTAAATAAACACGAGAGTTATTATTTTTATAGCTTTGCGATTACAAACGCATCATATCATTTTATTACTCTATATCCTTAAAACCTATAAAATGCAGAAATCCCTTCCTATCTTTCTTGTTTTTTTAATATTTTTATCAATTTCCAGCTGTTCCACATCCAATAAAATAGCAACATTAAAACCAGAGCCAGATAATGCTGATCCCTTGGTTTATGAAAATACAGCTTCTTTTATCAATTTGCCCATTAGTGTAAAACTCAAGGATGTCGAAAACCAAACCAATACACTCTTGAACGGCTTGATTTACGAAGACAACAACATCGAAGACGACAATATCGAAATGAAAATTTGGAAATTAGGACCTATTTCCATTAACAATGATTCGGAAGTGGCAGGAGGAAAAATTAAAACTATTCTACCATTGAAAGTCTTGTTCAAATACAGAATTGGAACAAAAAAGTTGGGTGTTGCATTGTATAATGTAAAGGAATTTAATCTTAACGGAATTGTTACTTTGGCAAGCGATGTGGCTTTGAGTAATTGGAAACTGACAACAAAAACGGAGTTAAAATCTCTGGATTGGAACGAAAGTCCCACCATGGTTGTTTTTGGAAAAAATGTTCCTGTCACTTATCTGATGACTCCAACAATCAAATTATTCAAATCTAAAATTGAGAAGAGTATTGACGCAGCAATCGAAAAATCGATGGACTTCAAGCCTAATGTATTGGCTGCTTTAGAAAAAATTTGTACTCCATTCCAAATGAGCGAAGCGTATGAAAGTTGGCTCAGAATTACCCCTATCGAAATCTATTCCACCAATGCCATTCTAAAAAAAGATTCTTTTTTGATGGATATGGGAATGAAATGCTCTATGACCTCTTTGATTGGAAAACAACCAGAATCAAAATTTGATGCATCAAAAATTATCCTAAAACCAGTTACAAAAATCCCGAACCAAATCACGGCAAATATTGCAGCGGTTTCCACTTTTGCAGACGCTTCAAAAATAATGACAAAGAATTTTGCAGGACAAGAATTTGGTTCAGGCAGCAAAAAAATAAAGGTGCAAAAAGTTGATATTTGGCATAAAAACGACAAAATGGTCATTGCTTTGGATGTATTAGGAAGCGTAAACGGAACGATTTATTTAACTGGTTTCCCACAATACAATGAGCAAACTAAAGAATTGTTTTTCGACAAATTGGACTATGCTTTAGATACTAAAAATAAATTAATGCGCACCGCCAATTGGCTGGCACAAGGATTGGTTTTAAGAAAAATTCAGGAAAGTTGTCGCTATTCTATTGTTCCAAATTTAGAAGAAGGAAAACAAAATTTGGCTGCTTATCTAAAAAATTATTCTCCAATGCCAGGTGTTTTTGTCAACGGAAAAATCGACAATTTTCAGTTTCAAAAAATTCAACTGACCAATAAAGCCATTATAGCTTTCATAAAAGTAAATGGAACTGTGAATGTTGCTGTGGATGGTTTGAAGTGATTTCAGATTTTATCATCCTATTATTTCCGTAAATATCTTTGCGTAATTCGATATTTTTAAAGTCCATAATTTGGAGTAAATTTATCATTTCTTTCCCTAAATACTGATTAATCTCATAGTACAATTGTCCGTTTGGAGTTAAACTTTTTTGAGCCAATTCAGCTATTTTTCTATAAAAAATAAGGGCATCATTATCTTCAACAAATAAGGCTAAATGGGGTTCGTTATCCAAAACATTTTTCTTGATTTCCTGCTTTTCTAACTCTCGAACATAAGGCGGATTAGAAACAATAATGTCGAAATTAGTGGGAAGTGGGAAGCTAGAAGTGGGAAGTTTTTCTAAATCCTCCGTTTGTAAAATATCTGTTTTTATAAAATGTACTTCAACTTGATTCAAAACAGCATTTTTTCGGGCTGTTGCCAATGCTTTTTCCGAAACATCGATGGCAAAAATCTGAGCATTCGGAATATTTTTTGCCAATGATATTGCGATGCAACCACTGCCTGTTCCTATGTCTAAAATCTTAATATTTCTAGTTGTCGCTCCTAACTTCTGACCTCTAACTTCTAACTTCTGACTTTGAATAATCCACTCGACCAATTCTTCGGTTTCGGGTCTAGGAATCAGCACATTTTCATTAACTTCAAATTCCAAACCATAAAAACTAGTTTTTCCTAAAAGATATTGAATTGGAATTTCTTTTTTAAGTTGTTCTAAAATCGAATTCCAAATCAGGATTTCTTCATCAGAAAAAGTCAAATCAGGATTTAAGGCCAAATCTATTCTTTTCAATTTTTGCTTATCTTCCAAAATCAAATAGAAAAAACTTTCCGCTTCGCCAACATCATAAATTGGTGCAAGTTCGTGAATGAATTGGGTTCTGTATTGCTTGATTTTCATTTGTAATTCTGTTTTTCTATT
>DMHA01000305.1:4021-4428 GCA_003449615.1 Flavobacterium sp. | reverse complement strand
CAAGAGAGGCAAAAAAACTAGGAAAAGGAAAGGAAACGGTTCATAAAAGACAGGAAATACCGTATTCAGAAATAAAAGAAGCAATTGTTACAGTAACATTTTAATTAAAAAGTTGGCATGGAAAATTTAGCATTAATCGATTCATTTTCAGAGTTTAAAGACGATAAACTTATTGATCGTGTAACGCTTATGGCGATATTAGAAGATGTATTTAGAAATGCATTGAAGAAAAAATTTGGTTCGGATGATAATTTTGACATTATTATCAATCCAGATAAAGGCGATATGGAAATTTGGAGAAGAAGAGTTATCGTTGCTGATGATGATTTGGATTTAGAAAATGAAGAAATTACACTAACTGAAGCCAGAAAAATTGAACCCGATTTTGAAATTGGAGAAGAAGTTTC
>DMHA01000305.1:0-3898 GCA_003449615.1 Flavobacterium sp. | reverse complement strand
GAACATGACAACACCAATCTGTACAAACAATTTAAAGATTTAATTGGCGAAATTTACACTGCCGAAGTGCATCACGTTCGACCAAGAGTGGTAATTTTGATTGACGATGATGGAAACGAAATCGTTTTGCCAAAAGAAAAACAAATTCCATCAGACTTTTTTCGCAAAGGAGATAACGTTCGTGGAATTATTGAAAGTGTTGAATTAAAAGGAAATAAACCACAAATAATTATGTCTAGAACATCTGAAAGGTTCTTGGAAAAATTATTCGAACAAGAAATTCCCGAAGTTTTCGACGGATTGATAATGGTGAAAAATGTAGTAAGAATTCCTGGCGAAAAAGCAAAAGTAGCCGTAGATTCTTATGATGATAGAATTGATCCAGTGGGTGCTTGTGTAGGGATGAAAGGATCTCGTATTCATGGTATCGTTCGCGAACTAGGTAATGAAAATATCGACGTTATCAATTATACAAGCAATATTCAATTGTACATTACAAGAGCATTAAGCCCGGCTAAAGTTTCTTCTATCAAGATAAATGAAGACAATAAAAGAGCAGAGGTTTTCTTGAAACTCGAAGAAGTTTCCAAAGCAATTGGTAGAGGCGGACACAATATTAAATTAGCGGGTCAATTAACGGGTTATGAGCTTGATGTTATCCGTGAAGGAGATATTGCTGGTGCTGCAGCAGATGAAGATGATGTTGAATTAACAGAGTTTTCTGATGAAATTGAGGAATGGGTTATCGAAGAATTTGCTAAAATAGGTTTAGATACTGCCAAAAGTATTTTGAAACAAGATGTAAACGATTTAGTGAGAAGAACTGACCTAGAAGAGGAAACCATTCTGGATGTAATGAAAATACTAAAAGAAGAATTTGACAGCTAGTCCATTCTTCTAAAAAAATAAATTTTAAACCTTATTTTTCCTCTCTTATTGAGAGTGAGTGTGAGGAAAAATAAAGAAGGTAATATTAAAAAGGTTTTATGTCTGAAGAGAAAGTTATTAGAATAAACAAAGTTTTAAGGGAATTGAATATTTCTTTAGAAAGAGCTGTGGATTATCTTAAAGATAAGGGTATTTCTGTTGAATCAAACCCCAACACAAAAATTTCTGAAGCGGAATTCAATATTCTGCAAAATCAATTTGCTGGCGACAAAGGCAATAAAGAAGCTTCAAAAGAGGTAGGAGAAGAAAAGAGGAAAGAGAAAGAAGCATTGCGCATTGAACGAGAAAAAGAAATCGAAGACAAGCGTAAACACGATGAAGAAAGGTTGAAAAACCAAGAAGTCATCAAAGCTAAAGGCAATATTTCTGGGCCAGTTTTTGTTGGGAACATTGACCTTAATCCTAAAAAACCAGTTGTAACTACAACGCCAGCTCCAGCAACAATTGTTGAAAAAATTGAAACTCCCGATGCCAAAATCTCTCTAGAGAAACCTATTCAAAAAGAACCAATTCAAAAAGAGGCACTTCCGAAAGAACCTGCAGAAGAAAAAATTGTTGAGGATAAAAACGAAGTTAAACCCGATACAAAGACAAAAGAATCCAAAAAAGAAGTTGCATCTGTCAAAAAAGAGCTTGCTGAAACAGAACAACCTCCTGTTGAAGAATCTATAACAACAAAATACACCAAATTATCTGGTGCAACATTAACGGGTCAAACTATTGATTTATCTCAATTTAATAAGCCTAAAAAGAAAAAAGAAGAACTTAAAATTACACCTAACAAAGTTGGAACTCCTGGAGCTCCTGGCAATGCTAATAGTAATTCGAACAAAAATAAACGCAAAAGGATTGCACCAAAACCTGGAGCACCAAGACCACCAGCAACTCCTGGAGTGCCAGGTGCACCAAATCCAAATAAAATTACTCCAAATACAGGAGGTGGCAGTGGATTTAATGCCAACAAAGGAGCAAGACCCGGTTTTGTAAAAGGAGCTAGGCCTGCAATCACTGCAAAAGTGGAACCGACAGAAGAAGAAGTTAAAAATCAAATTAGAGAAACTCTAGAAAAACTACAAGGAAAAGGTGGCAAATCGAAAGCTGCTAAATACAGAAGAGACAAAAGAGATACGCACCGTCAAAAATCAGATGACGAACAAAGAGTATTAGAAGAAGGTAGCAAAACCATTAAAGTTACCGAGTTTGTAACTGTAGGTGAAATTGCTATTATGATGGATGTGCCCATTACCAAAGTGATTGGAACTTGTATGTCCCTTGGGATTATGGTTACCATGAATCAGCGTCTTGATGCAGAAACATTGACCATTGTTGCCGATGAATTTGGCTACGAAGTCGAATTTATCACCGTTGATATTGAAGAAGCCATTCAGGTTGTACCTGATAAAGAAGAAGATTTAGTTTTCAGAGCGCCCATTGTAACTGTTATGGGTCACGTCGATCACGGTAAAACATCTTTACTAGATTATATTCGTAAAGAAAATGTTATAGCAGGTGAATCTGGTGGAATCACCCAGCACATAGGTGCTTATGGAGTAGAATTAGACAATGGTCAAAAAATTGCTTTCCTTGATACACCAGGTCACGAAGCCTTTACCGCCATGCGAGCGCGTGGAGCTCAAGTAACCGATATTGCTATTATTGTAGTCGCTGCAGATGATGATATTATGCCACAAACCAAAGAGGCCATTTCTCATGCTCAAGCAGCTAGTGTTCCAATTATTTTTGCTATCAATAAAATTGATAAGCCCAATGCAAATGTCGAAAAAATCAAAGAAAAATTAGCAGGTATGAATTTACTTGTAGAAGATTGGGGCGGAAAAATTCAATCTCACGATATTTCGGCAAAATTTGGAACTGGTGTTAAAGAATTATTAGAAAAAGTACTATTAGAAGCTGAACTTTTAGATTTAAAATCCAATCCAAACAAAGCCGCTCAAGGAACTGTTGTGGAAGCCTTTTTAGATAAAGGGAAAGGATACGTTTCTACCATATTAGTGCAACACGGTACCTTGAAAATTGGGGATTATATGTTGGCAGGGAAACATCATGGTAAAATAAAAGCCATGCACGACGAAAGAGGAAATATTTTGACAGTGGCAGGACCTTCAACACCTGTTTCGGTCTTGGGATTAGATGGTGCAGCAACTGCGGGTGATAAATTCAACGTTTTTGAAGACGAAAAAGAAGCCAAACAAATTGCCTCCAAACGTTCTCAATTGATGCGTGAACAATCCGTTCGAACACAACGACATATTACTTTGGATGAAATTGGACGTCGAATTGCATTGGGTCAATTTAAAGAATTGAACATTATCCTTAAAGGGGATGTGGATGGTTCTGTTGAAGCCTTGTCTGATTCGTTCTCTAAATTATCTACCGACGAAATTCAAATCAATATTATCCACAAAGGCGTTGGAGCCATTACAGAAACCGACGTAATGTTGGCTTCTGCTTCTGATGCGATTATTATCGGATTTAATGTTCGTCCTGCTGGAAATGCAAAACAATTGGCAGACAAAGAAGAAATCGACATCCGTTACTACTCAATCATTTACGCCGCTATCGACGACTTGAAAGATGCAATGGAAGGCATGTTGGCACCCGAAATGAAAGAAGAAATTCTGGGAACTGCAGAAGTTAGAGAATTATTCAAAATTTCTAAAGTGGGCACCATCGGTGGTTGTATGGTTACGGACGGTAAAATTACCAGAAATGCCAAAATCAGAATCATTCGTGAAGGAGTAGTAGTTCATAACGGTGAGCTAATCGCCTTGAAACGTTTCAAAGATGATGTGAAAGAAGTTGCCAAAGGTTACGATTGTGGTATTCAAATAAAAGGATACAACGACATCGAAGAAAGAGACCTTATCGAAGCCTTCCACGAAGTAGCCATTAAAAAGAAATTGAAATAATACCAAACGCATTTATTATA
>DMHA01000200.1 GCA_003449615.1 Flavobacterium sp. | reverse complement strand
GCATTGGGTTTAGCTGTTGTTACAGGCATGTGCATTTCCTGCTAGAATTGTTCTGCAAGTTGTCCTGCTTGTCTGATTAAATTTCGTCTTTTTTCTGTGCGATTCTCTGTTTTTAGTAGTTTGTATATGTCAACAAATTTCTGACTTGCTTCAACAAACTTTTCTGTCTTGGTGAAGTTGTCCAACCAGGAACTGAATTCTATCAGGTCAGCATGCGAATTCGAGTAGGTGAAGGCGTCCACAAATGCAGGATTATCAAAATTGGATTCTTCGTATTTGTCAATTGGAATAACTGGTCTGCCGAAAAACTTGTCAAAAATGTAAATATTAGAGCAATATGTTTCAAACGCTTTTTTCTCTGCACTTTTCATATTGTCCGTCTTGAAAAGTATAATTGTCCACTCAAATAAAAAGTCAGGAAATCCGCTATCGTCAGGAAAGTTCTTATCAAACCATTTGAGATATTTTAGGCCACCATCAAAGTCACAAAGTTTAATGTAATACTGTGTCGGTAAATAACGAAGCCCTCGGCTATCATCAAAGAATCCGCTCCAACGTTTCTTGTCAGCAGCCAAGTCTAATCGTATCCGCTTGATTTTCTCTCTGAGTTTTTCGGCTTGTTTTTCAGTCATAATTATATTGAAATTTGTTAATTATGGCAGTCTCTAAGCATTGCCTGTAACGGTTGGCGGTATGGTTAGTTGCCTATTTCGAAGCACTTTCCTATCAAGTTACAACTGCTTTTGATACGAGCTGTGCCGCTCGAATACCCACTTCATCGGCAATTAACTATACCGCGTGTTGTGCCATCGTGCATTTTAATCCTATTTATTTTTTTTACACTACAATAAATCAGTTCTTACTGTAACTATTCAACGCCAAAGAAAATAATCTTTGAACTTGTTTCGGCAAAACTTGCTTTAATTACAGCTCTTCCTTTCTCGTCAAATGAAACAGACACACCGTCATTATACCAAATCGTTTTATTAACTTTTGATTTTGTAATATAATTTATTTCTCGTTTGCCATTTCCAAAAATAACTACTGCGCCTTTGCCTGTGACCAAATTTATTTTCTCATGTATTTCTATTGATTCACCAGGAACACCATAGCATATAGGAGATGCAAGGCTAATATCGGAGCTTATTTGTTTATATCTGCTTAAAATATCACCAAATAACAGCGTGCCCTGTGGCGAAGTTTTTAATATTTCACCCCATATTCCGTTTTGCCCCAAAATGAGTGATGCAATATTTATAATTTGTGAATTACGCGGCTCATCGGGTTGATAATGCGTTAAAAATAAAACAGAAGGGATCCATTTATCATACGTCAAAATCTGTCGTGTAAACCAACCGCGGGCAGGACCGGGATTTACAAAAATATTAGAATTGCGATTAGCTAAAGGGCTTTCCCATGGTTGACTAATATCGTAATTGTGAAAATAGGGACCATTATTTATGGCAAAGTATTTACCCGACGAAAGAAATGCCAGCCCAACCGAGCGCCCATCTTCGGTTATGTCAAAATCGAAAATTGCATCAGGACATGCTTTGCATACTTTGTCAATAATTTTTGACATGTAAATGGGTTGCAAATAAGCATTGTTATCACGCCTTTCTTGTACCGAATTTTCGGTAGTTCCATGATCATGACCAGCTGCGTCGCAATCGCCCTGCCAAATAGCATCCCACTTAAAATAAGTAACTCCATACTCTTTAACCAGTTGTATTAATACATCAGAATAATCTTTCCAATATTGGCTAACTAAGCATAAGGGCACACTTTCCTCCGTTTCCCAAACCTTATCAGGAGCCGATTGATTGCCATCTATGGATGTGCGGTAGTTCTTGTTTCTTTCAAGCATTTTACTGCTTAATGCGGCCATTGTTGGGTTGAACCATAAACCCAATTTCATATTGTATTTTTTTATTAAGCCAACAGCTTGTTTGAGTGTATCCGGAAAAAATTTCTCTGATGTATTCACTGTCCAATCGCCTGTTTTTAAAAACCACCCAGCATCTAAAACATAAACATCAATACCCATTTTATGAGCTTGTTCAATTTCTTCAAGCGTTTGTTTCAGGTTCATAGAAGATAAATATGCATTACCTGCCCATTTCACCCTCTCCTGACGCCCCCAAGTGTTATAAAAAATATACGGTTGCCTGCTCTCTAAATTCTGACTGATATACTTGAGCATAAACATACGATATTGTGTAGCCAATAATTCCTCATCGCCCTTTACACCTGCTATTTCAAACCAAACAGTTTCATATTCATTCCCTTTTGAAATAGATTGATTATTCAGGTAATTTCCTTTTACCGCCGAAATATCAATGGTGCGGTTTTTTGACAAATTAAAATGCAGAAACTCATTTCCGTATTGCGAACCATGTTCATAAGCCATTAAAAATGAATGATCATTATTTCCAAAAACAAGCATTGGACCCATTACCGAGTGGTTATTTTCAAAAAAACGGTCTTCAATGAGTTGCTCTTTTAAAATATAACTGTGAAACTTTTCATCGTAGTTGGCAAATTGCACTTCTTTTATCTGTTTAAACGAAGCGATTGATGTTGAAAGGTAAACGATATTGTCGTTTCCCATTGATTTAGTGAGCAGGTGCTTTCCATTACCTGAAAGTACATACTTGAAGCGCAAAACAGCATTATCCTGAGATATGCGGAATAACAATTTCAATTCAATTTCAGGAACCGATTTTATTTTTCCTTGAAAAACATATTCAGAACTGCCATTATTAAAAAGTTTTGGTTCCGAAAGCATATTAAATTTTTCAACAGAACAAATAATAGAATTACCGTCAATCTCAAAAGTTGGTGGCTTAATTTGTAATAAAGCCCCATTCTGTTTAATCTTATACTCCCACAAATATTGTTTGTCAGTTGGAAAATGGACTTCTAATAACTCATTTTCTATTTTACTTTGAGCCAAAGATAAATTACACGTAGCTGTAATAACTAAAACACTAATAAATAATATTCTCATAATTCATGTATTTTTAGGATTACTAATGATTGTTCTGAATTTCTTGCATGTGGCACAACGGTGGCGGTAAGCGTAGAG
>DMHA01000085.1:10288-11012 GCA_003449615.1 Flavobacterium sp. | reverse complement strand
AGTTTTGTTAGTTCAACAGTTTTATTCCGTATCTTTGTCTATAACAAAAACCAAAATTGTATCACTCTAATCTATTTTTAGTATGGCCATACCTTTTTCACCTTCGGGAAAAACCAATCCTAACGATGCTTCGGCACCAATGAAATATTACCCTCGCGCCAGTAATTTTGGCGAAATAGATTTAGAAGAGTTGGCAGAGCAAGTTTCTTTCAGTTGTTCAGCGACTCCAGCCGATTGCTATTTAGTGATTATGAGTTTGGTGCAAGAGGTTTCCAATTCATTAGAACAAGGAAAAATTGTGCGTTTGGGAAATTTGGGCTCGTTTCAAGTGAGCATCAAAGGGAGCAGTAGTGATACGCCAGAATCCGTAAGGCCACAAAATGTGACCAGTTCCTCGATTCTTTTTCGACCTGGTAAAAAATTAAAAACGATGTTGAAACGATTGGTTTTCGTCCCTAAAAAGTAAATAGAACTACTTGCCAATACAAAAGTTAGCAAAGATATTCCCCAACAATTCATCATTAGTAACTTGCCCAGTGATCATCCCAAAATGATACAAAGCTTCCTTAATATCAATCGCCATCAAGTCGCTCGATAAATGGGTTTCCAATCCAAATTTCACTTTTTGAATTTCGTCCAAAGCTTTCAATAAGGAATCGTAATGGCGCGTATTGGTCACAATGGTTTCGTTATTGCGCAATGCACCAGTATTGACAAAAGATAA
>DMHA01000085.1:0-10174 GCA_003449615.1 Flavobacterium sp. | reverse complement strand
TAGATTGTAGATTGTAGATTTCAGATTTTTAGCTTCATTTTTGGAAAGCAAATCCGATTTATTGCCCACAATAATAAGAGGTTTCAAGGGAAATTGATTCTTTATTTTTTCGATTTCGATTTGGTTCATCTGCAAACTGCCATCTGCCACCTGCAAACTGCTATCTAATAAATAAATTATGACCTGAGCCTGCTCTATTTTTTCAAAAGTTTTGCGAATGCCAATGCTTTCGATATGGTCTTCGGTTTCACGAATTCCAGCCGTATCTATAAATCGAAAGCCAATGCCACCAATAACCAATTCATCTTCGATCGTGTCCCGAGTGGTTCCTGCAATGTGCGAAACTATAGCGCGTTCTTCATTTAATAATGCATTCAAAAGCGTTGATTTTCCAACGTTGGGTTCGCCCACAATGGCAACCGGGATTCCGTTCTTGATAACATTCCCCACGGCAAATGAATCGATTAATCGTTTCAAAACAAACTCAATTCTATTCAATAATTCGTGAAATTGGGTTCGGTCGGCAAATTCCACATCTTCTTCGGCAAAGTCCAGTTCGAGTTCAATCAGTGAGGCAAAATTCAAAAGTTCTTCCCTAAGTTTGGCAATTTCGTTCGAAAAACCACCACGCATTTGTTGCATTGCTATTTGGTGGCTGGCTTCATTGTCCGAGGAGATTAAATCAGCTACGGCTTCGGCTTGTGACAAATCGAGTTTGCCGTTCAAAAACGCTCTCAGCGTAAATTCTCCAGGATTGGCCATTCGACAGCCCTTTCGAAGTAATAACTGTATAATTTGTTGCTGAATATAAGTCGAACCGTGACAGGAAATTTCGATAGTATTTTCGCCAGTGTAGGAGTGAGGCCCTTTGAAAATAGAAACCAACACTTCGTCCAGCGTTTTGTTGTTGTCCAAAATATGCCCCAAATGCAAGGTATGGGATTTTTGTTGGGTCAAATCTTTGTTTTTAATGGATTTAAAAACAGCATTCCCTATAGTAATGGCGTCTTCACCAGAAACTCGAATGATGGCAATGGCTCCAGCTCCTGAGGGTGTGGCAAGTGCCACTATAGAATCGTTGTGTAACATAGTATTTTGTATTGGGGTCAAAGGTACTAAATCTGAATAAGTTTCTATTTTAAAATATTTGAAAGCGTTTAAAGAGATAACAGACATTATTACCTTTATTCTCAACCAAACCGTCACTTCGAGTGATTTTTATAGTAATGCGACAGCTTTACTATAAAAATAGTATCGAGAAGCTTTAATTAGTATACCGTTCAATCCCCATATTTGTGAAATATTAGAAAAAAATGGAAGCATACAAGTCAAGAAGCCTAAAATATTCGCAGGAATTATCTAAAACCAAAACCAAATACAATACCATCAGTCTGCTTCGTTTGGCGAGTATTGTCCTTTTTTTGATTTTAGGGTACAATTACCTTCAAGAAAGTAATATTTTATTTCTGTTCTCATCTATTTTCTGCCTTATCGCTTTTTTTATATTGATGCGATTTCATAGCAAGTTGCAATTTCAAATAAAAATGAAAGAAGCGCTTATTTCTATCAACACTGATGAAATTGATTATTTGGAAAACAACAAACTCCCTTTTGAAAGCGGAGAGGAATTTATTGATTTTCATCATCCTTACGCTTATGATTTGGATATATTTGGAAACCATTCTTTGTTTCAAAATTTGAACAGAACAGCCACTTTTATTGGCAAAAAAACATTAGCAAAACAATGTTTGACGCTATTGCCGAACGAACAAATCATTGATAATCAACAAGCTATAAAGGAGTTAACAGAAAAAATACATTGGCGACAGGATTTTTCGGCTTTGGCCAAAATAAGTCAAGATACTAAACAAGCCTATCTATCGCTACTGAAATGGACTAAATTCAACAGCACACCCTTATCGAAAATGAGTGTTTGGATTTCGATACTTTCACCTATACTTTTTTTAGTATTTGCAATACTATATTGGATTACTTCCAATGCAGTTTTTCTAAAAGTATTGAGTTTAATTTTTGTATTTAATCTTGGTTTTTTAGGCCTATTTATAAAAAGAATCCAACTCGAAATGGCTCATTCTTCCAATATCGACAAACTCATTTCGCAATATGGCTTATTGCTTCAAAAAATTGAAAAGGAAGATTTTAAGGCTGAGAAACTAATTCTTTTGCAAAAGCAGTTGATTTATGAAAATGAAAATGCAAGTGTACATCTCAAACGTTTGGCTGCTTTGTTTTCGAGTATGGATACCATTCAAAATTTTGTGACCGGCATTTTGTTCAACGGAACTTTTTTATACAATTTGCACATTTTTAAATCCTTGATTGAATGGAAAAACCAACACGCATCAGTATTGGAAGATTGGCTCAATGCAATTGGCGAATTCGAAATGCTAAATAGTTTGGCGAATGTGTCTTACAATAATCCTGATTTTGTTTTCCCAGAATTGAATTCCAATTACGAAATTTCGTTTTCTAATTTAAGTCATCCTTTGCTTTCAAGAAAAAATAGGGTAGGGAACGACATCGATTTTCAACCTCAATCTTTTATGATTTTGACGGGTTCCAATATGTCAGGTAAAAGTACTTTTCTCAGAAGCTTGGGTGTCAATATGATTCTGACCGGAATGGGCGCAGCGGTTTGTGCGACCAAAGCCAATGTCCATCCGATGCCGGTTTTAGTATCGATGCGATTATCAGATTCTTTGTCTGATAGCGAATCCTATTTCTTTGCCGAAATCAAGCGTTTGAAACAAATTATGGACGAATTAGAGCAGCAACCTGCTTTTGTTTTATTAGACGAAATTTTAAGAGGAACCAATTCAGACGATAAACGAAACGGTACAATCGAAGTGATCAAAAAAGTGATTGCCAAAAATGCCATTGGGGCTATTGCCACGCACGATATTGAAGTTTGCTTGACCCCAAACGAATATCCAAAAACATTAATTAATAAATGTTTTGAAGTCGAAATTATCAATAATGACTTGCATTTTGACTTTATTTTGCGTGATGGTATTTGCAAAAATAAAAGTGCCACTTTCTTGATGAAAAAAATTGGAGTCATTTAAACCATTTTAAACTCTTAAACCATTTTAAACTCTTAAACCATTTTAAACTTTTAAACTCTCAAACTATAAAATTATCATAAACATCTGATAATTAATATTGTTGATTCATTTTTTATGCTTAACTTTAGGGTACAAAATAACTTAAACTTCAAAAAAATGAAATCGCCACTAACAGGAAGTTTGTTGCAAACAATTGAATAATCATCGAACTCCGATGAAAATAATACATTGTGAGATAAACACCAATAATTGAAAAGGCGATACCATATATGACCGATAAAAAATTAAAATTTACATATATGAAAAAGATTTTGTTTCCCACAGATTTTTCCGAAGCAGCAGAAAATGCTTTTGTTCACGCTTTGGAGTTTGCGAAAATAGTAAACGGCGAACTCGTGTTATTGCACTCTTTTGAATTGCCAGTTTATGACAATCAATTTTTTCCAGAAAATTACAATGTTCTGTTTGACTCACTTCAATTATCAGAATTTGATATGTTTAAAGAAGAGATTCCGAAACTTCGGAAGATTGCCGAAGAACGAAAATTAGATACAATTAAAATGAGCCACAGGCTGATGGATGGAAATTTACTTTACAACATTAAAAAAGCAATCAAAGAAGAGAATATAGATTTTATAGTGATGGGAACTTCGGGAGCGACAGGTTGGGAAGCTTTTTTCATAGGTACAAACACGGGCAATGTTTTAACTGCTGTTGATGTGCCTGTTTTGAGCGTTCCTTCGGATGCCAAATTCAAGAAAATTGAAACCATTGGTTTTACCACTCGATATAGAACTAAAGACAAAAAAGCATTGAAAGATGTACTGAAAATTGCTAAGAAATCAAATGCTAAAGTGAAATGTTTGTATGTAAAAACAAATATTTCAGACGTTTCGCCTTCTACTATCAAACAATGGGAAGAGGAATTTGCGGGCGAGCCTATTCAGTTTTCTATCATTCAAAGTGATGATGCGCAAGACACCATATTAGATTTTGTGTTATTTAAAGACATTGATGTTTTAGCAATGCTTACTTACAAACGAAATTTTTTCGTTGAACTATTCAAACCAAGTCTAACCCAGAAATTCTCGAATAGATTAGGCATACCTATTTTGGCAATGCAAGAATAAAAATAAGCCCCAATTTCAACGGAATTGGGGCTTTTAAACTTATAGAAATTTTCTTGATATATCTAAATCTTAATACTTATTCAATATAAATAACCTCCTTTGTAAGATATAGTTTCCCTTCATACTGCCATTCCATATTAATGTCCCAGCGACCACCTAAAAGTTTTTGTTTGGGCACTTTTAATGAAGAATTAGAGAGCAAAATGGGTACTTCAAAATCAAATTTTTTGTCTGATGGCCGGTAAAAAGATACTTTTCCTTTAATTCCTTTTGCATCAAAAACGGCTGGAAAAACTATTGTAATTCCTTCCGAAGTATTCATTATTTCAGGCTTTTGTGGTAAATCTTGAGCATTTTGAACTCTTGTCATTTCATCTCCAAATTTTGCATCGTGCTTATAATACTCTTCAACAACCAATTCGTTATCATATTTTGAATTAGATTGCACGCTGAAAACAAAATATAAAATAAATGTGATAAAGATTGCAAATGCAATTACAATTCCAGTTCCCCAATTAATTTTCATACTGTTCTATTTATATTAATGTTACTAATCAAAACTCCTTGGACTTAAAAAATTAGTCGTACTTGTTTCTATTTTTTTATTACCCTCAAAAACTTCAATCTCCAATTTTGTTTTGTCTGATTCCAATAAATATTGATTTATTTCGATAAACAAAGTGCCACTTTTCATTCCTTGTTTGGACACTTTCAAATCTTGGTCGCCTACTACATTCAATTTTCCTTTTATTCCAACCAATTTGAAATGAATATCATTAATATCATTATTGGTTTTGTTGATGATTTTAAACGTATAAATATTACTGATGTTATCTCCTTTGTGTTGAAATAATTGCCCTGGCAATCTTAAAATAACAGCTTCAACATCGGTTCTCAAGAACAATAATCCAGCTAAAACACCAATTAAAATAAATAATACAGCCGAATAGCCTTTCATTCTTGTTGTAAATTTGAACTTTGCATTTTTTTCGATTTCATCTTCAGAAGCATATCGAATAAGCCCTTTAGGTAAGCCAACACTTTCCATTATCGAATCACATTCATCGATGCAAGCAGTGCAATTTACACATTCTAACTGAGTTCCGTTTCGAATATCGATTCCGGTTGGACAAACGTGTACACATTGTTTACAATCAATACAATCGCCCTTTCCAGAGGCTTCTCTATCTTCTTGTTTATTGAATTTGGCTCGACCAGTTTGTTTTTCGCCACGAACAAAATCATAAGCAACATTTATGGATTTGTTATCCAATAAAACGCCTTGCAATCTTCCGTAAGGGCAAGCAATAATACAAACTTGTTCTCTGAACCACGCAAAAATAAAATAGAAAACTCCAGTAAAGATAAACAATGAAATTAAAGTACTGACATGATTTTCTGGACCTTCGTAAATCATTTTAAGCAATTCGTCACTGCTTATGAGATAGGCCAGAAAAATATTGGCAATAAAAAAGGAAATGATTAAAAATATAAACCATTTAATGGCTTTTTTTCTAATTTTTTCTCCATCCCATTCTTGTTTTGCCAAACGAATTTGAGCTCCTCTATCGCCTTCAATCCAATATTCTATCCTACGAAATACCATTTCGAGAAAAATGGTTTGTGGACAAATCCATCCGCAAAATATACGTCCAAAGATTACGGTAAAAAGAATCACAAATACAACCCCAATAATCATCGAAATAACGAAAAGATAAAAATCTTGTGGCCAAAATGGAAATCCGAAAATATTGAATCTTCTTTCTAGGACATTAAACATCATAAACTGATTGCCATTAATCTTCAAGAAAGGATTTGCAACCAAAATAATCAGTAGAAAATAACTAACCCACTTTCGATAATCGTAAAATTTTCCCGAGGGTTTTTTAGGGAAAATAAATTTTCTGTGTCCTTCTTCATCAATTGTTGCGATGGTATCTCTGAAAGCTTCGTCTGGTAATTTTGACATTGTTATAGTTTTAGATTTAAAAGTATAAAATTAAAGTTTTGAATTCATTTGATTTGAAACTTATGTTACATTAGTGAAATTTTTTATATATTTTAGTAATAATATTTCAGATTTAATAAATGATTATTCCTTTTTGGCAAAATACCTATTTTGATGCGTTTAAATATTTCTAAATAATGATAAAAAAAACAAATCCTGAAATAATTCAGGATCTGTTAACTTTAAATTCATCTATTAATATTATTTTACCTTTGTAGTATCTGTTGCGACAGAAGCAGCTGTGGCAGTTTTTGTAGCAGTTGGATCTACCCAAACTTCTCCTTCTGGAGCTTTAGGATCTTTTGGATTTGAACCTTTTAAAGATAATACATAACTGGCAACTTCCTGCATTTGTTTCGGTTTCAAAGTTCCTTTCCAGGAAATCATTCCTTTTCCATCTCGTCCGCCATTCATAAGAGTGTGGAATACATTTTTGATTCCTCCACCCAAAATCCATTGATCATCGGTTAAGTTTGGTCCAATTTGTCCACCTGCATCCGCTCTGTGACAAGCCACACAATTGGCGGTAAAAATAGCTTTTCCAGCGGCTAAATCTGCAGCATCTGTCAATAAAGTAACGGTGTTTTCATCCATTAAATCTGGAGCTGTTTTTTTATATTCTGCAATATCAATTTGGGCTTGAGCCATTTCTTTTTTCAATTCCATTTCTTGATTATCGGCACCCATTATTTCAAAACGAACTAAATATATAACGGCAAAAATGATACAAGCATAAAACAAATAGACCCACCAAGGTGGCAAATTGTTATCTAATTCTTTGATGCCATCATAGTCGTGGTCTAACAATAGTTGTCCTTCATCTTCAACTTGCTTTGGTTTGATCAAGAATTTTGTAACACTCTTGTATATAGCGCTATCTGTAAAACCAAAATCTTTTATTTCATCCAATTTGGCTTTTTGCTCGTCATTTAGTAAGTGATAGGTTATAGTATCTACAGCATTTATTGTAACTTCAATTGCTATCAACAAGAAAAGGAATACTAATAAAAATAGGGCAACCATAGGGAATTTTATAAATGCTGGTTTGTCCCCAGAATCGATGAAATATTCCATCGCAGCAAAAACTGAGAAGAAAACAACAAGAACTCTTAAGTATGGTGGGATTAATTTTTTCATTTTATATCGGTTTTTTCCTCACCCCGACACTTTCCAAAAGAGAAAGAGTCGAAGCTGGATTGATTATTATTTATTTGGTTTGGTCGTCATTTAATGGAATTTGGCTCATTTCGGTAATCTTTTCTTTCTTATATGAAAAAACCCATATACCAAGTCCTACGAAAAAGGCAAAAAAGATTAGTAATGAAAGTATCGGAAATATCTCAACTCCTGAGATAGTCTCCATATTGTGTTTTATCTGTTCGAACATAATTACTTTTATTTTTTCACCTTAATATCTGTTCCTAATCTTTGCATATAAGCAATTAAAGCTACTATTTCTCTTTCGTTCATAGGAACAAATTTCTCTCCTCTAGCTTCTGCTTTTTTCTTACTGTTGTCATAACTTTTTACAAAGTCAGGGTCATTTTTCAAGCTTTCTTCAATTTTAACAGCTTGAGCTCTCAAATCCTTTTCAGCATTAGCAATTTGTGCTTCTGTGTAAGGAACTCCAAGAGTAGCCATAACTTGCATTTTCTTTTGGAGTGTAGCATTATCCATTGCTTCATTATCGAACAACCATTTGTAACCTGGCATAATGGAACCGGCAGAGATACTTTGAGGACTCCAAAAGTGATTGAAATGCCAGTTGTCATTGTATTTTCCACCTACACGCAATAAATCCGGACCAGTACGTTTAGAACCCCAAAGGAATGGGTGATCATAAACAAATTCTCCAGCTTTAGCTTGTGGCCCGTAACGTTCCACTTCACTACGGAAAGGACGAACTGATTGTGAATGACAACCCACACATCCTTCACGAATGTACAAATCACGACCTTGTAATTCTAGTGGCGAATAGGGTTTTACACTAGCAATTGTAGGAATATTTGATTTTATCATAATGGTTGGAACAATTTCTATAATTCCTCCAATTAGAATAGCTACTACAGCTAAAATGGTTAACTGAATAGGTTTTCTCTCTAACCAAGGGTGAAATTTTTCTCCTTTAATTCTTCCAGCGGTAATTTTTTGTAATTCGGGTGCTTCAGCCATTTCATCTTCAATTGAAGAACCTGCTCTTACGGTTTGGATAATGTTATAAACCAAAGTCAACATTCCCGTTAAGTACAATGTTCCACCAATAGCTCTCATCCAATACATCGGCATAATTTGAGTTACTGTTTCAAGGAAGTTACCATAAGTTAATGTTCCGTCTGGATTGAATTGTTTCCACATAGAAGCTTGTAGAAATCCTGCAACATACATTGGAAGCGTATAAAGTATAATTCCTAAAGTTCCAATCCAGAAATGGAAATTGGCTAATTTAGTAGAAAACAAAGTCGTTTTAGTCATTCTGGGTATCAACCAATAAATCATACCAAATGCCATAAATCCGTTCCAAGCTAAAGCTCCAACGTGAACGTGAGCAACAATCCAGTCAGTGTAATGTGCTATGGCGTTTACATTTTTAAGAGACAACATTGGACCTTCAAACGTGGACATTCCATAACCGGTAATGGCTACAACGAAGAATTTCAAAACTGGTTCTTCACGAACTTTGTCCCAAACGCCTCTCAAAGTCAATAAGCCATTGATCATACCTCCCCAAGATGGAGCAATTAACATTACAGAGAATACAACACCTAAATTTTGTGCCCAAGTGGGTAAAGCGGAGTACAATAAATGGTGAGGTCCAGCCCAAATGTATATGAATATTAACGACCAAAAGTGAACAATTGAAAGTCTGTAAGAGTAAACAGGACGATTAGCAGCTTTGGGTACGAAATAATACATTAATCCTAAATAGGGTGTAGTCAAGAAAAATGCAACCGCATTGTGCCCATACCACCATTGCACCAAGGCATCTTGAACCCCCGCATATATCGTGTAACTTTTAAAAGCAGAAACTGGTAATTCTAAATTATTAAAAATATGCAAAACAGCGACAGTAACAAAAGTTGACAAATAAAACCATATTGCAACATAGAGATGACGCTCTCTCCTTTTTATCATAGTCCCAATCATATTGATACCCATAGCCACCCAAGACAATGTAATCGCAATATCTATTGGCCATTCTAACTCAGCGTATTCGTGTGAAGAACTATACCCTAAAGGTAAAGTAATTGCTGCTGCGGCAATAATGCCTTGCCAAGTCCAAAAATGGAAATAACTCAGAAAATCACTGAACATTCTTGCTTTTAGCAAACGTTGCATAGAATAATACATTCCAGCAAAAAAAGCATTTCCAACAAAAGCAAAAATTGCCGCATTGGTGTGTAAAGGTCTCAATCTGCCATAACTCAACCACGAAATCCCGTCAGTTAAATTTGGAAAAAGATAAAAGAAGGCTTCCAAGAGCCCCACAGACATTGCCACAACTCCAAAAAGGATGGTCGCGTAAATGAAATATTTTACAATTTTGTTGTCATAATAAAACTGTTGCATTTCCATAAAAAATAATTATTAATTGGTTTAAAAATTTAAAGTTTGGCACTATTTTCAGCGTTCAGAGGGTGTTCATCGCTTATATTTTTGACAAGTTCATCGTCAAAAAGCATTCGAACAGAAGGGGTATAATCATCATCATATTGACCTGTCTTCACAGCTCTTATAAAAGCAACAAAGAAAAAAATGGCAATGACAATACTGACAGAAATTAAAATATAAATGACACTCATAAAAATTATTTGATTTAACAAATGTAATATATAGGTAAACTCCAGTATATGATATTTATCATATTTTTACATAAAGTCAAAAGTAAAATAAAAACATTGAATTAATTAATTTATTTTAACTTTTTTGCTTAAGTACATGACAAAAAGCAA
>DMHA01000083.1:15412-17741 GCA_003449615.1 Flavobacterium sp. | reverse complement strand
GAAAATTAAAAATCAATATTTCCCACGAATTATTGATGGAATTGGAGAAAATGGAGGTGGATTTTAGATTGAATTGAAATAGATAAAATGAATATCTCTAAATTCCTTTTTCTTTCATCTCCAAAATCACATCCGATGCTTTCTTGAAAGTAGGTGCTTGTTCTATAATACTTCCCACACGTTTTTTGTTGAGTTTAAAGGTAATGTCGTTTTCTGTAGTGAATAATAATGCCGTCAAAAACGGATTGTTCATATAGGAAAGCAAAATCATATAGGTTTCGTCCAGCGAATGAAAACTTTCTATTTCTTCGGTTTTGTAACGTGCTGTCACGGATAAACTAAACTCATCATTTTCTAATAAAACAGGGCGAACATAAATGTTTTTCAACTCGGTGTCGCCAATGGTTTTTGCCAAAGTCAATTTGGCGTAGGTTTTATTTTCGATGCTTTCTTTTACTTTTTCCCAGAATTGGGCAAATATTGGTTGGAATGACATAAGTTTTTTTTGAATTTAATATTTATTTTGGTGGATTAGACCTAACAGGTTTTTGAAACCTGTTAGGTCTTCTTGACTTAAATCAAATAATCCCAAAAATTTTCTTTGTGAATGACTTGGGCGGTTTTTGGATGGTACTTTTGAGTAAATGATTTGGTAAAAAGCACTTTTTGATTCGGATTGTATTTGATTTCAAAAGCTTCGATTTCGGTGTTTTTTACTTCCAAATAATCGATTTCGGCTTGTTGGGTGTTTCTCCAAAAATAGGTGTCTTTGAACTGATTTTGGTATGATAATTTCTTCTTGCGTTCGCTGATAATAAAGTTTTCCCACAAAGCCCCAATGTCGTCCCGAAGTTCTATGGGATTAAAATTCTTGATAATTCGATTGCGCAAACCATTGTCCCAAAAATAGACTTTTCGCCCTTTTTTGAGTTCGTTATCTTGGTTTTTGCTAAAGGCATTCAAACTAAAAACAATGAAGTTTTTTTCGAGAATGTCAATGTATTTTTCTACTGTCAATCGGTTTATTCCCAAATCATTGGCGAGGGAATTATAACTAATTTCGCTACCAATTCGATACGCTAGCATTTGAACCAATCGTTGTAAAGTAGTTGATTTTTTAATTCCTTCCAAATTCAGAATGTCTTTATAAAGAAAACCTTCGACCAAATCATTGAGAATTTTTTCTTCTTTGCCAACATTGGTAACCACTTCGGGATAATAACCAAAAACCAAACGATGCGGTACCAAACGGGTTTCTTCGATAAAATTGCTGTGTTTCACCATTTCGCCATAACTCAAAGGGAAAAGTTGCAATTCTTGTTTTCTGCCAACCATCGATTCCTTGGTTTTATCAGCCAATTCAAAAGCACTACTTCCCGAAGCAATGACCTGAATTTCGGGATAATTATCCACCATTCGCTTAATCAATAAACCAATGTTGTGAATCATTTGTGCCTCGTCGATAACCAATATTTTATGGTCACCAATTAAGGCTTTTAGTCTGTCGGTCGTTATATTTTCTAACAAAAGTTGGGTGTCGGGTTCATCGCCATTAAGCCACAGGAACGATTGATTGCTCACCGTGTTTTTTATCAAAGAGGTTTTGCCTACTTGTCTGGCACCAAAAACCAATATGGCTTTTCCTTTAAAAAGATAGCTATCAATTTCGGTTTGCGAAGTTCTATTTATCATTTTTTGCATCCAATTACAATGCAAATATATAATAATTTGATATTACAATATCAAAAAAGTATAATAATTTGATATTAGAATCTAAAATAATTATGATAATATGATATTTGAATCCAAAATAATTATGATAATTTGATATTTGAATGGTTTACAAAGTTACTTTCAAAAGTTGTTTTGTACTTCCTTTTCTTCCTAAAAAGAAAACTGAGTTTCCAGATTTAATAACGTTTGACACCATAAATGGCACTTCATTTTCTTCATCGTCAAGGATTTTTTGATACTCGAAATCACCCTTGATATTAATTCTAATAAGGTTTAGGTTTCCAATTCCTTTAAATTGAATTCGATTGTTACTAATTTCTCTTATCTTCTCTTTCGCATTGATAAAGAAAAACACATCGTTGTTCCCATTTAATACTGAAGTATAGGATGCAAGGCAAAAACTAGAGCTATCATTTTGTCGTTTGTTTATATTTCTCGCCCAAATTAAATCCCCTTTGGAGTTGATTTTTATACTTACAATATCGTCAAAATGATTGAAACTGTTTCCATAGATGCCACCAAAATATAGTCCGCCATACACACCTCCCATATTCATTCCACCCATATTATTCATTCCACCCATATTTATTCCACC
>DMHA01000083.1:0-15359 GCA_003449615.1 Flavobacterium sp. | reverse complement strand
CCATATTTATTCCACCCATATTTCCACCCATACCAGCACCACCCATTCCTATTCCCACACCACCGCCACTAGATTTGGAATATGATTCCTCAGCATTTAATATGATGTCATTGTCAGGAGTTATTAAAATATTTTTAAAATTTAAAAAATCTAATTCCTTTTCCTTGAGTTTTCCATATTTATCAATTAGAAACTGTTCAGTAAATGGGTTAAATTTTGCAAAGCGAATTTCAAGATTATTTGGATCAATTTCATAATAACTTACACCTTTATAGTATTTATCATCAATGTCGGAATAAAAGCCAATACAAACTAATTTTTCGCCAAAAGAAATTGTTTTCAAAGAACCAATAAAATGCTCATTTATATCGAAGGTTTTAGTTTGTTCCTTGTTTTCTGTAAATTTTGTTAGTTCGAATTGATATTTTCCGCCTTCAATCTTGGTTTTTGCTTCTTTGGAAATGGATTTACTAAGCAGATAAACGGAACTTCCATCCTTGGATAAATCAATATTTTGAAAAATATACTTGCGATCTGCTACTTTTTTAACAAAAATCCGATCTATTATTTTTGTTAATTTGTTATCAAACAAAAACAATTTTAAGGTTTCAGAATTATTTTTGCTCATAAAATCTATGGCAATAGAAAAAGAATTTTCATTAGCAATTAAAGCAATTCCACCTGAGGCTTCAGAAAAATAACCATTCGTTTCACTAGCTATCTTTTTATCGTTTTTTTCATAACAAATGTCATTAAGTGAGAAGCTTCCATATTGTTTTATTTCATCACGAGTTAACCTAAATAACTCTTTATTTTCTTGTTTAAAATCATTTTTGTTTATTGAATTTGCATTGCATATATAGGCTTTTTGATTCATATCATAATACACTTCAATAATTCTAATCACAGTATCAGTTTTAAAAACACCCAATGTAGTAGCATATTTATGAGAATTTGGATGCTCTATCTGAAAATCATATTCTTTAATAAGTTCTAAATCACCATCATAATGTTCAAAATAATAACCCGCATTTGGAGAAATCCCGTTACCTTTATAGGAACGAACAATCAAAACTCCGCCGTTTCCATCCTCTTCCGACAATACAATTTGAGACTCTTTATATTCATCTTTAAAGACTTCGCTTTTTTGAGTTTTAAAAGCAATATCTTGTGCAAAACCTAATGTTGATAATAATGTGATTAATGATAAACAAATAATTTTCTTCATAATGATTTAATTTAATTTTTAGACTGAAAACTGCGACTGACAACTGAAAACTTATCACTTCCCTTTAAACTCCGCTTTTCTTTTTTCCAAAAAAGCCGTTGTTCCTTCCTTGAAATCATCGGTGGCAAAACAATCGCCAAAATTTTTGATTTCGACATCAAATCCATTGACACCCGAAATAAAGTTGGCGTTCACTGCTTCGATGGCTTTAGAAATGGCAATAGGAGAATTTTTCATAATTCTTGTGGCAATGGTCATATAAGCCGAAAATAAATCTTCCTGCGGCACCACGTGATTCACTAATCCATACTTTTTTGCAGTGTCGGCATCAATCATTCCGGCGGTTAGAATCATTTCCATTGCGCGACCTTTGCCAACCAATTGAGCCAAACGTTGCGTTCCGCCATAACCCGGAATTACGCCAAGGGAAGTTTCTGGCAATCCCATTTTGGCATTTTCGGAAGCAATCCTGAAATGACATGCCATTGCCAATTCCAGTCCGCCGCCAAGTGCAAAACCATTGATTGCTGCAATCACGGGAGTTTTCATTTTTTCGATATAATCAAATAAAAGTTGCTGTCCTTGAGCAGCTAATTTCGAACCTTCTTGGGCCGAGAAATGAGCAAATTCGGCAATATCGGCGCCGGCCACAAAAGCTTTTTCTCCGGTTCCTGTTATAATTATCACACGAACTTCTGGATTTTCATCGACCATTTTCAAGGCTTCGTGAAGCTCTTGAATCGTTGCTTTGTTGAGTGCATTTAATTTTTCGGGACGATTGATGTAAAGGGTTGCAATGCCTTTTTCGTGTTCTAAAATGATATTATCTGCTGTCATAATTTAGGTTTTTTAACTGTTGGTTATTGGAAGCGAAACAGTAAATGTGGTTCCTTTTCCTTTTTGTGATTCGAATGTAATGGTTCCTTTATAATTTTCGATAATATTTTTGATAATGCCAAGACCCAAACCCATTCCGCTAGATTTAGTGGTAAACTTGGGTTCAAAAATTCGATTAAAATCTTCTTTTGCAATGCCAATTCCATTATCTAAAACGGAAATAGTAACGTGGTTGTTTTCTTTGCTAATAGTAACCAAAATGGCTTTATTTTCTTGATTATTAGGAATAGATTGTATGGCGTTTTTGACCAGATTGGTAATAATTCGGATGAGTTGAGTTCGGTCAATTTTAGAAATTATTTCTTGGTCTTCTGCCTCAAAATGGATGTATTCTTCATTAAAAATATCCAAAGTTAATTCTACCACATCCACCACATTCAAAGTTTCATTTTGTTGCGCTGGCATTGATGCAAAGTTAGAAAATGCCGAAGCTACCGAACTCATCGTGTCGATTTGTTGTATCAAGGTTTCGGAATAATCATTAATTTTTTGTTTCAAATTAGGATCGTTTGGGTCAAATTTTCTTTGAAAACTTTGCACCGTCAATCGCATTGGCGTCAGTGGGTTTTTGATTTCGTGTGCGACTTGTTTGGCCATTTCTTGCCAAGCTTCTTCGCGTTCGCTTTGGGCCAATTTCAAGGCACTTTTTTCGAGTTCGTCCACCATTGCATTATAGGCATTAATCAAAAGGTTGATTTCTTTGCTACTGGCTTCGAGAACAATTTTTTCGTTTTTTTGGTTCAAACTCGTTTCACTCAATTTATCCGAAATGGTTTTGAGCGATTTTGTGATGTAAGACGAAAGAAAATACGCCACGGCAAAAGCTACCAAAAGCATAAAAGTATAGACTTGTGCTAATCGGATTAAGAAACTTTCTAATTCCTCCTGATAATAACTATCATCTTCCACATAAGGCAAATTCAGGATTCCCAATGGTTTGAACTTGTCGTCTTTTATCAAACTAAAGGAAGAGCGATTCTTTTTTCCATCGATAGTTTTGATTTCAACGTATCTTTTTTCGATAGAAGATTGAACCAGTTTAATGATATATTTTGGTATAGGTGGCTTGACCGAATCAATAGAAAACTTCGATTTTGATGATTTCAAAAGCTTTCCGTCCAAGCTATAAATGTTAATTTCTAAATTGTGAATGTCTGATAATTCGTGAATTTTGTCTTTGAAAATCAATGACAAATTATTGGGCGTAAGCGGATATGTTGTATTCGAAAGAACATAATTGATGTTCTCTTTTATGGCGTCTTCCTTGTGTTCCAGTCTTTCCTGATGGTATTGTTTGGCTTCGTTTTTGAATTGAAAAATTGAAATCGAAGCCAATAAAACCGAAGCCACAATAATCAATACTATCATCGAAAGGAAAATCCTAATTCGCAACGAAAGCATTGATATCTTGAAGTTTTTTAGCATATTTTTACCGCAAAGGCACTAAGAAGTCACAACGTACACAAAGAAAATAGTGTTCTTTGTGCTTCCTCCGTGAGCTTAGTGGTTAGATTTTTCTCGTATTCTCTTATAAAATTGAAAGCCCAACATAATCAAAACTGAAAACAACATAATTCCGACCACGCCATAAATCCAGTTTACGGCATTTTTTAGAATGACTAAGAACACCACGGCAAACAGGATAATTGTAGCACCTTCGTTCCACAAACGCATATAATTTGTGGTATATTTTACTTCGTCATTTTGCAATTCCTTAAATATTTTTTGGCATTTGTAATGGTACAAATACAGCGCAAAAACAAAGCCAAGTTTCACTTGCATCCAAGGCATAAGCAACCAAGCTTTGCCCAAATCGGTAAAAAACAACATCCAAAAAGCAAAAACACTCGCCAAAACCGCCGATGGCCAAGTGATGATGTACCACAAACGATAGGTCATTATTTTGTATTGTTTTTGCAAGATTTCTTTTTCGGGCGATGGTTTATCATTAGCTTCAATTTGATACACAAACAAGCGAACAATATAAAAAAGTCCGGCGAACCAGGTGATGACAAAGATGAGGTGAAGGGATTTTAGGTAGTTGTAGTAGTCCATATTTTTTGTTTAAAGTTTAAAGTTTAAGGTTTAAGTCCTGTAAACAACTTTAAACCTTAAACTCTTAAACATTTTTATTTAGCCCAATCATTAATCCAATTCCCCACCGTTTTACACCAAGCATCATCGTCATTCAAACAAGGAATTGCCATAAAATTTTCGCCTCCGTTTTCCTTGAATTGGTGGTTGGCTTCCATGGCAATTTCTTCCAATGTTTCCAAGCAATCCGAAACGAAAGCGGGCGTAACTACTGCCAAATTCTTAATGCCTTTCTCAGGCATTTTGTTTACTTCAACATCGGTGTAAGGTGTAAGCCATTTGTCTCCCGCCAATCTGGATTGAAAAGTCTGACTGTATTTTCCTTCCGGAATTCCTAATAGTTTTACCACTTGTTTTGTGGTTTCGTAACATTGGTGACGGTAACAAAATTCATGCGCTGGTGAAGGCGTATTGCAGCAAGAACCATCAATTTTGCAGTGCGATTTTGTTATATCGGTTTTGCGAATGTGACGCTCTGGAATTCCGTGATAAGAGAACAACAAATGATCGTATTCAAAACCTTCCAAATGGGATTGAATAGAATCAGCAAGGTTTTTTAAGTAGTCGGGTTTGTTATAAAAAGCAGGAACAATCGTGAATTTCATTTCCGGAAAATACTTTTTTCTATGCTCTTCGGCCAATTCTAAAATGGTCGTTGTCGAAGCCATTGCGTGTTGCGGGTATAAAGGAAAAAGCATCACTTCGTCGACGCCTTTGTCATGCAATTCTTGTAATCCTTTGAGAATGGACATTTTTCCATAACGCATAGCCAACGAAACCGGAATGTCAACCAGTTTTTTGACTTTTTGGTGCATTCTTTTGGAAATTACGACCAATGGCGAACCTTCCTCCCACCAAATTTTAGCATAAGCTGCCGCTGATTTTTTGGGTCTGGTTTGAAGAATAATGCCACGAACTAACAATGCTCGCAACAAAAACGGAACGTCAATTACGTATTTGTCCATTAAAAATTCGTCTAAATACGGTTTTACATCTTTTGCGGTTGGACTTTCTGGTGAGCCAAGGTTAACTAATAATACTCCTTTCATATTTTTGTTTGATTTTTTTAGATTTTTTAGATTTTTTAGATTTTTTAGATTTTTTTCAAATGCTTACATATTCGGATTAATAGCCATCAAATATTTCTTCGGAGTAGTGCCAAATTTCTTTTTGAAAGCGGCAATAAAATGACTTCCAGTGCTGTAACCAATTTTCAAGCCTACTTCATTCACATTAAACGAACCACTGTCTAATAATTTTCGGGCAGAATCCATTTTATAATCGAAAAGGAAACCATAAACAGTGTCGCCATAAATTTGTTTGAAACCCATTTTTAGCTTCTTTAAAGTCAGTCCTACTTCATCGGCCAATTCCTGCAAACTTGGCGGTTCGGCAATATTAGCGAGAACGAGTTCTTTGGCTTTTTTTATTTTCAAAACGTTTTCTTCATCAATCAAAAACGGACATTGTTCTGCATTTGGATCTTCGGTTCGGTTGAAATACAAACTCAATAATTCGTATCCTTTACCTTTATAATACAAGTTTTTTATTGATGGATGCAGATTGTAATGAAACAATTGTGTCAATACAATCGCCATCGACGGACTGATGTCACCTTCTTTATAATATTTTTTGTCCTTGTTGTCGTCACTCAAAAAAGTGATGTAATTGGCTTCAGAAGAAAATAAATTATGAAATTTTTGGATGGAAATAATAACCGAAATTACCCAAGAATTTGGAGCTATTTCAAGGTTCAAAGGAAGTTCTTTTTGTGGGTTGTAAAGCAATAAAGACTTCTCTTCTTTTAAATCTAAAGCATAACTTCCTTGATTGAAAAGAAATTTGGCTTTTCCTTTTAGACCAAAGTGAAATTGTATCAATCCGCTTTTTACTTCGCGTTGTGTACAATACACTTCGTCACTGTCATTTTGGAAACGAAGTAGGGTAAAGTCATCTTCAATTGTTATAATATCCTGTGAACTCATTGCGACATTTTTTTTAATTAATATGATAATTATCAGGTTATTGTTAACAAATGAAATTTACTTTTGTTTTATAAAAGCCTGATTTCATTACAAAAATAGTGTTTTAAAATTAATTTTCAGACTTATAAACAAAAATCATTTGGCGACACAAATAGTACTTTAAGCGTTGTTTTAATAAATACCTTAGCTCTAACTTTGTCAGTCCGATTAAAAAAAGATCATATATGGAAAACCTAAACATACCCAAACACAAAACTTTCTACTCCATAGGATTAAGTTACAAGAAGGCAGATGCCGAAGTGAGAGGTAAGTTTAGTCTGGATGCCAAAGCAAAAACCAAGGTATTACTCCAAGCCAAAGAAGAAGGTATCGAGAGTTTAATCGTGACCTCTACCTGCAATCGCACCGAAATTTATGGCTATGCCGATCACCCTTTCCAATTGATAAAATTAGTTTGTGAGAATAGTAATGGTACCGTTGAAGATTTTCAAAAAGTGGGTTTTGTATATAAAAGTCAAGAAGCTATCGACCACATGTTTCGTGTTGGAACTGGTTTAGACAGTCAAATTCTCGGCGATTTCGAAATCATTGGACAAATAAAAAACAGTTTTGAAGAGTCTCGTTCTTTGGGTTTAATCAATGCATTTCTTGACAGATTAATCAACACTGTTATTCAAACTAGCAAAAGAATTAAAAACGAAACCGAAATTAGTTCAGGTGCCACTTCTGTTTCTTTTGCTGCGGTTCAATTCATAATGAAAAGTGTTGAATATATTGGAAATAAAAATATTCTGCTTTTTGGCACTGGAGAAATAGGTAGAAATACTTGTGAGAACCTTGTAAAACACACCAAAAACGAGCAGATTACTTTAATAAACAGAACCAAAAGCACAGCCGAAATGCTGGCTGGAAAATTGAATTTAATCGTAAAAGATTATTCGGATTTGCATCTTGAACTACAAAAAGCAGATGTTTTAGTAGTAGCAACTGGTGCTCAGAATCCAACTATCGACAAAACTTTGTTGAATTTAAAAAAGGACCTTTTGGTCTTGGATTTATCCATTCCAAAAAATGTGAATGCTGATGTGCAACAAATTCCTGGCGTAACTTTAATCCACATGGATTATTTGTCTCAAATGACCGATGATACGCTCGAAAGAAGAAAACAACACATTCCAGCCGCTGAAGCCATTATCGAGGATATGAAATTAGAATTGAATACTTGGATGAATGGTCGAAAATATGCACCAACTATTCACGCATTGAAAGCTAAATTGAATGATATTGTTGCCGGAGAATTGACTTTTCAACGCAAAAAATTATCTAATTTCGATGAGGAACAAGCCGAATTAATTAGTTCTAGAATTATCCAAAAAATCACCAACCATTTCGCCAGTCACCTCAAAGACGAAAATACTTCGGTTGATGAAAGCATCGATTTTATTGAGAAAGTATTCCAAATTGGATTACAAACTCCTCAAAAAACAACTTCACCTATCGAAGAAAAATACAAAATCACCCTCTCATAGTAAATATCTTAACAAACCTTAATATCTTTATGGTTTAAAAAAAGAAAAAGGTTTAATGGATTCAAAAAAAACAATTCGAATAGGAACTCGCGACAGCGAATTAGCGCTTTGGCAAGCCCACACCGTTCAAAAAAAATTAAATGATTTAGGTTACAAAACCGAAATTATAGCCGTAAAATCGCAAGGCGACATCATTCTCGACAAACCACTTTACGAACTCGGAATTACCGGAATTTTCACAAAAACTTTAGACATTGCTATGATAAATGGCCAAGTCGATATTGCTGTACATTCGATGAAAGACGTGCCAACGGCTTTGCCTATTGGGATTGTTCAAGCGGCAGTTCTCAAAAGAGCCAATACTTTGGATATTTTGGTTCACAAAGGAAACCTCGATTTTCTCGAAGCAAACCCAACTATCGCCACAGGAAGTTTGCGTCGTCAAGCCCAATGGTTGCATAAATATCCAAATCATACAGTAGTCGATTTGCGTGGAAACGTGAATACTCGAATGCAAAAACTAAACGAAAGCGATTGGAACGGAGCCGTTTTTGCAGCAGCGGGATTGGAAAGATTAGGCCTCACCCCCAACCCATCTCGCAAGGAGAGGGGAGCAAGTAGCGCTTCATTCATCATAAAAAGCCCCTCCTTCGTAGGGGTTGGGGAGGCTCTCGATTGGATGATTCCAGCTCCAGCGCAAGGCGCAATGGTGGTTGTCGCAATGGGGAATGATGATTTTACTTTGGATGCCGTTTCTCAACTGAATGATATCGAAACCGAAATTTGTACCTATATAGAAAGACAATTCCTAAAAACGCTCGAAGGCGGCTGCACGGCACCCATTGGTGCATTAGCAAGATATTGCGAGTTGGAAGACACCTTTACTTTCAAAGGTTCTTTGTTGTCTATTGATGGAAAACAGAAATTGGAAATTGAGAAAGTTGTTCCCGTTGAAGAATGGAAAAAATTAGGTTTCAATTGTGCCAATGAAATTTTGGAAAATGGAGGAGCGGAGTTGATGAAAAGTATTAAGGAAAGTTTGAAAAAGTAAAGAACTAATTTAATATGGATGGCTGAAATTTTATCCAGCGTTTCATACTTTAGTTACCACATTATGATCAAAACTACATAAATAACAAAAATATGAAATTGAAAATAGCGTTAATTACATTGATTTCATTTCTATTTGTAAATTGCAAAAACGATACAACTACAAGCAATAAAACGAATCAACTCATTTCAAAGTCCAATGATTTTAAATCATTTATCAAGAAATTTAAAGTTTTGACACTCCCATTAATTATAAATCCTATGGAAATTCAGGATGTTGAAAATTTAACCCCACTGACAAAATCTGATTTTAGATTTATTAATATCCACGATATTGAACCTGATTTAGACAAGATTTATCCTTATGGAATTTTGTCAGATACATTAGAAACATATAAGATTATTTATTTATTTCCGTCGGAAATTTATCTTCCTAGAATAGCAACATATAAAAAAAATGGAGAAAAAATAAGTGATGAAAATTTATCTGTTGGAGATTGTGGTTCAGATTGTGGTTTCACTTGCAAGGAAACCATAAAAATTTATAAGGACTTAAAAATATATTCTGTAGATTCAATTCAAAGTGCTGAATGTGATAGTCTTGGACCAAAGGAAAGTACTTTGAGAAAATATATACACTTCAAAAATGGAAGCATTAATAAAAAAGGCAAGGTAAATATATCTCAAATAATTGAACAAAATGAATAAAAACAGAAATTGGAAATCGAAAAAATTGTGCCCGTTGAAGAATGGAAGAAATTAAGTTTCCATTGTGCCAATGAAATTTTGAAAATGGCGGATCGGAGTTGATGAGAGAAATTAAAACACTGCTAAAAAACAAGTAGTCAACTAATTTTAAATTGTGTTATATTTGTATAATTGTGAAAAAGATAAAAGATGAACTACAAAATATCATTCGAGGAAAGAGCGGAACTAGCCAAAAAACTCTTGTCCAAACAGTTGCCAGTTACCTTAGAAGAAGCGAAGGAGCAAGCCCAATGGCTAAAGAAAATAAGCAGTACAAACAAAAAGAAACAGAGAAATTAATTGAATATTGTACTCAAAATAATCTTTGGGCAAATGATAAATTAAATTTTGATTTATTTGTTTCAGAAGGAGCCGAACAAAAAGTCTATATAAAAGACGACAAAACGGTATATAAACTTAATGATGCTATTTACTACTTATCATGGTTAGATTATTTTACTAATTTATCGCTCAATAATTATTTTTTTCCAGACACGTCTTATACATTAGTAGGTTTTTGTCTTGTCGAAAGAAAACTTTATACCTTGGTCGAACAACCATTTATTAAAGCAAATCAACCTACCAATTTAGATCAAGTGAAGGAGTTTATGTTGTCCAACGGATTTGTAAATACCAGAAATCATGACTATTACAACTCTAATCTAGGTATTATTCTGGAAGATTTACACGATGAAAATGTGCTTACCCAAGATGGTATTTTATATTTTATTGACACCGTTTTTTATGTTACTAATGAATAACCAAATCAGCATTCTATCCACAAAAATACTTTTGAGCCATCAAAAGCAAGCCTTGTTGGATGCTGGTTTTTCAGTTTTCGAAGCCAATTTTATCCAAACTGAAAACTCAGATTTTGATTTAAAAGGAATTAATGACAATTTGATTTTTACCAGTCAAAATGCCGCTCACAGTGTGTTGCTTCATCCTAAATCTTCAGCATTAAAAACTAAAAACGTATTTTGTGTTGGTATAAAAACCAAAGCTTTATTAGAAGAAAACGGCTTTAATGTTGATGTTTACGTTGATTACGCTTCCGATTTGGCAGAAATCATCACCTTGATTTATGCGAATGAAAGCTTTACTTTTTTCAGCGGGAATTTGCGAAAAGAAACTTTGCCAAAAGCATTGAAAGCAGCCAAAGTCAATTTCAATGAAATTCAGGTTTATGAAACGACTTTGACACCGCAAAAAATAAAAACTCCAGTTGATGGAATTCTGTTTTTCAGCCCATCAGCAGTGGAAAGTTATTTGAAGGAAAACAAAATAAAAAACGAAATTTGCTTTTGCATTGGCGAAACTACGGCAAACTCATTAGAAAAAATAACCAGAAATATAATAGTCGCCCATCAGCCTTCGGTTGAAAACGTGATTGAGGATGTAATAGAAGAATATAAATAATTTAGACCTAACAGGTTTTTAAAACCTGTTAGGTCTGTTGAACGATAAATAAACTAAAATGATAAAGAACGACCTATTTTTAAAAGCATTAAGAGGAGAAACTGTAGAACGTCCACCCGTTTGGATGATGCGTCAAGCTGGAAGATATTTGCCAGAATTCAGAGCATTGCGTGATAAATATGATTTTTTCACCCGTTGCGAAACGCCAGAATTAGCCGCAGAAATTACCGTGCAACCCATCCGTAGAATTGGACCAGACGCAGCAATTTTGTTTTCAGATATTTTGGTGGTACCAAGAGCGATGGGAATTCATGTAGAATTGAAAGACAATTTGGGACCAATTATCCCAAATCCAATTCGCACAATGGAACAAGTCAATCAGGTATTTGTTCCTAACATTCAAGAAACTTTGGGTTATGTAATGGATGCCGTAAAATTGACCAAAGAAATGCTGAACGATGAAGTGCCGTTAATTGGTTTCGCAGGTTCCCCTTGGACGATTTTCTGTTATGCTGTAGAAGGGAAAGGGTCAAAAAGTTTTGATACTGCCAAAGGATTTTGTTTTTCAAATCCGGTTGCAGCACATACTTTATTGCAAAAGATTACTGATACCACCATTTTATATTTAAAAGAAAAAGTAAAAGCAGGTTGCGATGCCATTCAGGTTTTCGATTCTTGGGGCGGAATGCTTTCGCCAGTAGATTATCAGGAATTCTCTTGGAAATATATCAACCAAATCGTAGAAGCTTTGGCGGATATTACGCCTGTTATTGTTTTCGGAAAAGGATGTTGGTTTGCCCTTGGCGAAATGGGAAAAAGTAAAGCTTCGGCATTGGGGGTTGACTGGACTTGTACGCCAAGAAATGCACGTTATTTGTCAGGTGGAAATATCACTTTGCAAGGAAATTTCGACCCGTCGAGATTGCTTTCGCCTATTCCTGTTATCAAGAAAATGGTTCACGAAATGATTGACGAATTCGGAAAAGACAAATACATCGCCAATTTAGGTCACGGAATTTTACCCAATATTCTTGTAGATCACGCAAAAGCGTTCGTAGATGCAGTGAAAGAGTATAGGAAGTAGGCAGTCGCAGTTTTTCAGTAAGCAGTTCCTGCAAGGTTTTTTCAAACCTTGTAGGTATCTTGGGAAAACGTAATCTAGAAAGTAAAATCTATAAGGTTTGAAAAAATCTTGCAGGTAAAGCAACTTAATTATTAGTACTATGAAATTAGAAGTTTTAGAAAAAGACGGTTATTATCATATTTATAATAGAGGAATAAATAGTTGTTTAATATTTGAAAATGATGAAAACAAAAAATTCTTTCTGAAGCAACTTGCAAAATATCTATTGGGCAAAATCTCAATATTTGGATATTGCTTGATGGATAATCATTTTCATTTGGTTATTAGATTAAATGATGAGGAAAAAATAGTGACACAGGCTTTTTCTAATTTTTTTAATTCTTATGTAAAAGCTTTTAATAAAGATATTGATAGAACAGGAAGTCTTTTTGAAAAACATTTCAAAAGAATCAAATTGAATGACGAAAATTATTTGAAACAATTGATAATATATGTTCATTTGAATCCCAAACATCATTTAGATTTAAAGTTTGAAGATTATAAGTATTCATCTTATCAAGCTTTCTTTTTAAATAAAGAGACAAAAATAGAAAGAGAAGAAGTTTTAAGATTGTTTGGAGGTTTAGAAAATTTCATATTTTGCCATAATCAAAGAAATGATTTTTTAACTGAAAAACATACATTTGAGTAAATTGGGAGTATGAATCCACCTGCAAGGTCTTTTTTGACCTTGTAGGTGTTTTTGAAAACATCACTCCAAAAGAAATACCTACAAGGTTTGAAAAAAACCTTGCAGGATGACACATAATAATAAAAATAACGAACAACGTTATGAGATTTAATAATTGGAGAATAGAAACTATTGATAAAATCTTTTCCAAAGAATTTTTCGAGCTAATTTCTAAAAACAAAAGTCATATTGAGAGAACGTTTCCCGTTACAGTTTCTAACTGTTTGGATATTGAAAAAACAACAAATTTTATAACAAATAACAGACAGAAACAGGAAAACAAAGAGAATTATTTTTTCTATATTAGAAATAATGAAACAGAGAATTTGATTGGATATGTTTGTATAAAGAACATAAAATTAGATGTTTTAAAATGTGAATTAGCTTATTTTGTTGATGCAGCATTTGAAAGACAAGGCATTATTTCAAAAGCAGTTTCTCAAACCATTAATTTTTGTTTTGAGGAATTAAGAATGAATAAAATTTTTATTTGTACATCAAAAGTCAATAAAGCGAGTCAACAAATTGCATTAAAACATAATTTTATTCAAGAAGGAATTTTGCGAGAAGAATTCAAAAACCACGAAGGCGTTTTAGAAGATATTGTATATTTTGGATTGTTGAAATCAGATTGCCATAATGAAAAATAAGTTCTATCAATACATACAAAACCTTCAAGACCAAATCTGCGCAGGTATAGAAACATCCGATGGTCAGGCCAAATTCCGTGAGGATATTTGGACTAGACCAGAAGGCGGAGGTGGACGAACACGCGTGATAGAAAACGGAGCAGTTTTCGAAAAAGGCGGTGTCAATATTTCTGCCGTTCACGGAAAATTGCCAGATAGTATGCAAAAACTATTCAACGTGGGCGAAGCCGATTTTTTTGCCTGTGGATTGAGTTTGGTTTTGCATCCAAAAAGTCCAATGGTGCCAACGGTTCACGCCAATTGGCGCTATTTTGAAATGTATCCTTACTACGAGAACTCCTCCCCTTCGGGGAGGCTGGGAGGGGCTTGGTTTGGTGGTGGACAGGATTTAACACCATATTATTTGTTTGAGGAAGATGCCAAACACTTTCATCAAACTTGTAAAACCGCTTGCGAGAAGCACAATTTGGATTTTTATCCAAAATATAAAAAACAATGTGATGACTATTTTTGGAATGCACACCGCAATGAAGCGCGAGGAATTGGCGGATTGTTTTTCGATTATTGCAAAGCAAATGAGCAAATGTCAATAGAAAATTGGTTTAACTTTGTAACCGAAGTAGGCAACAGTTTTCTGGAAGCATATCTTCCAATTGTCGAGAAAAGGAAAAATTTACTATATTCGGAAGCCCATAGAACTTGGCAGGAAATTCGTCGCGGTCGTTATGTCGAATTTAATTTGGTACACGACAAAGGCACTTTGTTTGGCTTGAAAACCAATGGAAGAATAGAAAGTATTTTGATGAGTTTGCCGCCGCACGTACAATGGGTGTATGACCATCATCCTGAAAAAGGAAGCGAAGAAGAAAAATTATTGAAAGTATTAGAAAAACCAATAGATTGGGTTTAAGCACAAAGTAAAACAACTTTAAACCTTAAACTTTTAAACAATTTTAACAAAATAATATGTTCCCATTACAAAGAGGCCGCAGATTAAGAACCAACGAAAGCATTCGTTCTTTAGTTCGTGAAACCACATTAAGTCCCTCGGATTTTATGTTCCCAATGTTTATTGCCGAAGGCGAAAATGTAAAAATAGAAATTCCTTCTATGGTAGGTATTTATCGTCGTTCGATTGATTTGACAGTCGAAGAAGTGAAAGAACTTTTTGCTTTAGGAATTCGCGCAGTCAATATTTATGTAAAAGTAGATGAAGCCCTAAAGGACAATACAGGAAAGGAAGCGTGGAACCCAAACGGATTGATGCAACAAGCCATTCGTGCCATCAAAAACGCTTGTCCGGAAATGATTGTAATGCCAGATGTAGCTTTAGACCCTTATTCCATTTACGGTCACGACGGAATCATCGAAAACGGCGATATTGCTAACGATGCAACCAATGAAGCATTAGTGAAAATGGCAGTTTCTCACGCCCAAGCTGGTGCCGATTTTGTAGCACCAAGCGATATGATGGACGGTCGTGTATTGCGTTTGCGACAAGGATTGGACGCAGCAGGATTTCACAATGTGGGAATTATGAGTTATTCTGCCAAATATGCTTCGGCTTTTTACGGGCCTTTCCGCGATGCTTTGGACAGTGCCCCACGCGAAGCTGATGTCGAAGTGCCAAAAGACAAAAAAACCTACCAAATGGATTATGCCAACCGCATCGAAGCCATCAAAGAAGCTTTGTCGGATGTTGAAGAAGGTGCCGATATGGTAATGGTAAAACCCGGAATTGCCTATCTTGACATCGTCCGCGAAGTGAAAAATGCGGTGAATGTTCCCGTTACCGTTTTCCATGTTTCAGGAGAATATGCGATGATAAAAGCCGCCGCCGAAAGAGGATGGCTCGACCACGATAAAATAATGATGGAACAATTAATGTGTATCAAAAGGGCTGGAGCGAGTTTGATTTCAACTTATTTCGCCAAAGAAGCCGCTAT
>DMHA01000435.1 GCA_003449615.1 Flavobacterium sp. | reverse complement strand
TCATAATGGAATAGTTTAGCAGGAGTGCGTTACTTAATACCAGCAGCCATAAAACTACTCACCTGCATGGTAATCAGGGTCAAATTCGTAGAAATGAACTTTTTTCTCAATTTTACAATAGAATATTCTTGAACATCTTGTATCAATACTACCTTGTCCCATTTTGAAGACATCAGCACTATATTTAGTATATTTTTTACTGCCAATTGTGATTTTACCATATTTGTGCTTGCGGATATCTATGTCTAAATCGTAGACAATTTGAGTCATGGATCTGACAAATCGCTCTTGATAAGAACTATTTTCCTTTGACAACTTAGCTCGTTCTAGTGTTTGCCAAAAAAAATCATTAAATTCATAATCTTGTGGTGTTAAATTAGACGACCATCCATCCTGTAAAACTGATTGACTGTAGCAAATCAGAATAGCTTGTTTGATTCGATTTTCTCTGTGACTTTCATCAAATATATTTTTGGATAAAAAATCAGTTACGTCAAATAGCTGTTCTACATTCTTAGCAACCAAGATTTTTTGAGTAATTAAAATGTTATCAGGTTCTACTATAACTGTCTTAGAAGAAGCAGGGCTTAGTAAGTACAGTAAGTCATTATCACAAGAGAAGCATTGTTCGAGCAACAAATTCCATTCGTTTAGGACATCTTTAGGTAATAAGTTATTAGAAAATTTACAACACTGGCTATCTTCAATTAATGGTGTACACAAGTCAGGACAAAAGTCAAATCTTCTCAACAATTCCGGGATAATTTTATCCTTAAAAAATCTCGTATAATGCTCTTGAACTTCTGGCTGATTTTTGAAAGGATTATTATTGTATATTTGGGCTAAAAGTTCATAACTAAACTTGAACCTAACTAACTTATATAAGTTATCTGTATCTCTTTCGATATCTTCAATATGTTTTAATACTGAGTTAAGAGACTCAAAAATTTCGTAGTAAACTCTGGATTGCCATGCTTCTTCAGTCACAGCTAAGTAGACAGGATCGAGATATTTTCTCATTTGCTAAACTTGGTCATCCTTTTCTTCAAAGTTGCTTCCATTAAATCCCGCGCATCATTTTCATCAAAGAAGCCAACAGGCCAATTTTCGATCTCGCCAAACTCATTAATTTGAATTGGTTTAACAACTGAAGTTTGTTGCTTCTCATCAAAACTCACGAAAAGGGTATTTAAAAGCTCTTTAACTTCACCAGATTCTTCTTGAGCAATTCGCAGACACAATCGGTTGATTAAATGTTCACTATGAGTTTCTACAACTAATCTTTTTCCCGACTTAGCCATGCAAATAAAAAAATCAGCAAGTTTTGACTGTAGCGAAGGATGTAAATGAATTTCAGGCTGTTCTAAAATAATTGTTTCCCCTTCTCGTGTTCGCAAGCATTCTACTAAGATTGGCAAAATTTGACTGACACCAAATCCTACATCTGGTAAATATACTTCTATTCCAGATGAGTTTAACTTAACTTGACCTGGAACTCCACCTAAACCAACTACAGAAGTGATATTAGGTAATTTCATACATTCGGATAACCACCAGTTTACTGCTTCTAGCATTTTGTCTGAATCTCTAATTTCATACTCCTTAATCCGCTTAGATTCATATATACATCTGTAATATTTGGGTATCTTTTGCTCTTGTTCAATCGCCAGAACTAATGGAGTATATTCACCGTTAATTCCAATATCAATTCTTCTCAAATCGTTAAAAAAGTAGAATCGCTTTGGTGCTTCACGTAGAGGCCCTATGTATCTAACACTAGACCATAAATTTTTCAAATAATTGGCTGTAAATTGGTACGAAGAATAATATTGCATAAGCGCAAGTTCTTTCTCTTGCTTAAGGAAAGGAAATTCATCTCTGATAGAAGATTCAATAATATTTTTAGGGTCGGATTTTTTATCTAATGTAAGCTTATTTTGGCTGTATTTTTTGAGATTGCCGAGAGTAAGATCAATAAATTCAGATAAGTATTTAGGTACTTTTGTTTTGCTTCGTGTCAAATCTTCCTTGACTTGATGTAGAACCGTGTAGCTTTGCCGATCAAAGTTATTAATTGTTAGAATTATTGGGAGTATTCCCTCAAACTTAACCTGTACATTATCAAATACTATTTGATCTATTACTTTATCTTGGAAAAATTTTGTTTCCGTGAACTTTTTTATCATACCCAACTGATTAGAGAAATAGAAATAGTTAGATAGATAGAAATAGTATTGATCTCTATTAAATCCATAAATCAATACAAACAATAAATCTTTGAGTTCTATTTGCTGCATTTTTAGGTCATATTCCCCCCCCCCATTTCGAGTGATCTCCAACAAAAAATTTGTTTTCAAATCTCTGAAAATAAAGCTAGTAACTAACAATCTATTTTTATCTTCTGATATATTCAGACTTCCATTTTCTATTGTGGATAGCCTTACTTCCACTTCTACATCAATCTGGAGAGATTGTCTTGTATGCTCAAACCTTGTTGTATCTCCAAAATCTCCTGACAATTTCCAAGAAAGCCCAATTTCTTTTTCTGTTGCATGATTGTTAATTACATCTGCCCAATCACCTAGACGCACGTATGGCCCATTAAAAACTACCGGTTCTTGGATATAATAATCAATAGGAAGCTTGCTACTATCAACATTTGATTGCTTCATTAAAAGTAAACTCTGGATTATTGAGCTTTTGCCAGAACTGTTTATGCCACAAAGGACTGTAAGCGGCTTCAATTCAATTGAATCAAGCTTTTTAAGCCCCTTGAAATTTGATAAAGCAAATTTTGTTGCCACAGAATTACTTCTCTCCAAATGGTTTTATTTATATTTGGCTAACTTTAAAATATTATAGCAAAAGTTTATCAAAATAAAAATTTAGCTACAATATTTGCTATAAAGTTTTGTAACAGTTTGTGATTTTTTGTAATTTTCTTCTACAATAACACATCAAAGTGTAACTTAGTCAAGTTATAGAAAAAAACTAATATGCAGTAATGAATTAGTCCGCGAAAGCGGACTTTATACCTATCCCCGCAAGTGGCAATTTT
>DMHA01000365.1:986-5850 GCA_003449615.1 Flavobacterium sp. | reverse complement strand
GGAATGGTAGTAAACAATCCTTCGGATTTGCCAGAACCCTCAAAATTAGACCGTGTTGAAGAACCCTATATCAAAGCAACCATTATTACCAAAGCCGATTTTGTGGGTAATGTAATGAGTTTGTGTATCGAAAAACGGGGCATTATTACCAATCAAACTTACCTCACAACCGAACGAGTTGAACTGAATTTTGATATGCCATTGGCGGAAATTGTTTTTGATTTTTATGACCGTTTGAAAACCGTTTCCAAAGGATATGCTTCGTTCGATTATTCGCCCATTGGAATGCGAACCTCCAAATTAGTAAAACTGGATGTATTGTTAAATTCCCAATCGGTAGATGCACTTTCGGCTTTAATTCACGAGAGTAACGCTTACCATATCGGTAAAAAAATGTGCGAGAAATTGCGTGAATTAATCCCGAGACAACAATTTGACATTCCAATTCAAGCGGCTATTGGTGCGAAAATCATTGCCCGCGAAACCATCAAAGCTTTACGAAAAGACGTTACCGCCAAATGTTACGGAGGTGATATTTCGCGTAAACGTAAATTATTAGAAAAACAGAAAAAAGGAAAAAAACGAATGCGATTAGTAGGAAACGTCGAAATTCCTCAAGAGGCATTTATGGCAGTTTTGAAGTTGAATGATTAGGAAGTATCATTTATGAAATTTAACGATTTGAATTTAACTGATTGGAAAAATCTCGAAATAGATGTCAATTCTCTTTGGATAATAAACGAACGTGATAAATCGGGCAAACACAAAAATATTTATCACGGCAATTTTATTCCACAAATTCCAAGACAATTAATTCAGCGATTCACTAATGAAAATGATACTGTCTTAGATGTATTTTTAGGAAGTGGAACAACTCTTTATGAATGTGAAACTTGGAATCGAAATTTTATAGGTTTAGATATAAACCCAAAAATGATAGAATATGTTGATAGCCAAATGCAAAATTCAGGTTTTGAAGAAAATTATTTTATAAATTTATGCGATGTAACTAATGAAAATCAAGTTGATATCTCTATAAATAAAGGATTTCAAAAGTTAAAGAATAATAAGGTCGATTTTATAATAATGCATCCGCCCTATTTAGACATTGTGAAATTTACTGATAATGAAAATGATTTGTCTAAAATTAGCGATTTAAACACTTTTGTGAAAACTTTTGTAAAAGTTTGTCACAACACCATTAAGTACCTTTCAAAAGATCGTTATTTTGCCATAGTAATAGGTGATGTGTATAAAAATGGCGAGGTAATTCCTGTATCATTTTATTTGATGGATGCTATAAAACAAAATTTTAAATGCAAATTGAAGGGAGTTGTAGTAAAAAACATTGAAGGCAACAAAGGTAAATTAGGCAAAAATGGCATTTGGACTTATAGAGCTTTAAATAGTGATTATTTTATCTTTAAACACGAGTATATATTTGTATTTAAAAAAGAGTATTAAAAGAAAAAAGAAAAATGGACTTTATTAGACTTGAAGCCCAACTTAAAGAGAGGTTAGACCTCCCGTATTCTTGGGGCAGAAAACAATCAAATGAATGGGATTCAAAAACAAATTTCATTTATACAACATATAGTTTTAGAAAATTGTTAGAGATTACTGCTAATTTTGACATTGATGAAAAGAATTACACATTCAATAGGTGGTACAATTTTTGGTCGGCAATTGCAATTGAAAAATTATTTTCTTTACATCAAAATGTTACCCCAAACATTAATAAATATGATAAACTAATAGATTTTTCAATAAATAACATTTCATTTGACCACAAAACAACTGTTTTTCCACAAGGTTTTAATAAAACAATCGATTATGCAAAGCAAAACCCATTAGAACTTATAACATGGTTGTATTTAAACCAAAGCCAAGAAGGCAGAAAGCATTTGAAAAACAGATTATTTATAGTTATCATTGATAAAAACAACGAGCATTGGAAATTAAAATCAGAAATAGCATTAATTAAAACTCAAATCGACATTTATGTTGAGAATTTTGCTGAACAAAAATTAATTTCCTTAACTATCGAAAACCAAAAAATACTATCCGATATTATTTGGGTAGCAAATTAATTATGAACTACATCGGCTCAAAGCAAAAATTATCTTCCTTTATTTCAACTTCTGTAAATTCAGTTGTCGGTAATGATTTATCTCAAAAAATATTTTGTGATTTATTTGCTGGAACAGGAATAATAGGAAGAACTTTTAAGTCAAATGTAAAAAAAGTAATCAGCAACGATTTAGAATATTACAGCTATGTTTTAAATAAAAACTACATCGAAAACCACGAACCACTTGATTATTATTCCTCTATAGAAGAATTGAATTCATTAAATGGCATCGAGGGATTTATTTTTAATGAATATTCCGAAAACGGAAAATCAGATAGATTGTATTTTTCTGAAAATAATGGAAAAAAAATAGACGCGATTCGACAAAAAATTGAAGACTGGAAAAACAACAATATAATCAATCATAAAACCTATTATTTTCTTCTAGCTTCTTTGTTAGAAAGTGCAGATAAAGTGGCGAATACGGCTTCTGTTTATGGGGCTTATTTAAAAAATATAAAAAAATCGGCACAAAAAGAGTTGGTTTTAGAACCTGCCATTTTTTCTTTAAATGACAATGAACACGAAGTGTTTAACGAAGACAGTAATCTCTTAATCAAAAAAATCGAAGGCGATATTTTGTATTTAGATCCACCTTATAATGCTCGCCAATATGGCTCTAACTATCACTTATTGAATACTATCGCAAAATATGATGCTTTTATTCCAAAAGGCAAAACAGGTTTGAGGGTTTACAATCGTTCCCATTATTGTAGTAAATCTAACGTTAAACAATCCTTTGAAGATTTAATAAAAAACGCAAATTTCAAATACACTTTTTTAAGTTACAATAATGAAGGATTGATGTCTGAAGAAGAAATTAGAAACATAATGTCCAAATATGGAAAATATGGTTTGGTTACAACTGACTATCAAAGATTTAAAGCTGACAAAACAGAAAACAGAAACCACATTGCAAACAGCACAACTGAATTTTTACATATTTTGGAAAAAAAATAAAAACGTTGGAAACGTCTAAATTCCGCAAGAAGCGTTTATGGCAGTTTTAAAGTTGAATGATTAGATTTATAACTTTACTCAAAATTATGTATCTAAACGTTGAAATAAAAAGAGCGTTCGATTATTTCAAAAGAATGAATACACGATTCACATTCAATGAAAGGCAAAAGGAATACTAAATCTCACAACTCGAAACCTACTTCTTAGCCGATAAATAGACACCAACCAAAATAATAAGAGCACCCAAAAACTGAACTGGACTGAACATTTCTCCATCAAATAATCCCCATGAAAAAGCAACAATTGGAATTAAATAAGTAACCGAAGTAGCAAAAACAGGCGAGGAAATTTGGATGGTTTTAAAGAAAATAATATTGGCAATTCCTGTTCCTACGACTCCTAAAACCAGAACAAACCAAACGGAATGTTGCACATTTTCGTTAGCCATTACTTCAAAAAAATCAGAGAAAAATAACACCAGAAAAGCGGGAAAAAGTAAAACCAAAAAATTGCCTGTTGTAATGCTCAACGGACTCAAATCAGACAAATATTTCTTAATCAAATTGACATTGGTTGCATAACAAATAGAAGAAATAATAACTAAAATAGCATAATAATAATTTTGCTCTGGATGATGAATAGCGCCATTTACAATTAACAAAATTGTTCCTATTAATCCAATAAAAACACCAAAAACCTGAGGTCTTCTAAAATTCAATCCAAAAGCCAAAGCTCCCAAAAACATTGTGTTTAATGGGGTTAAAGAATTTAGAATTGCACTTACCGAACTATCAATTTGGGTTTGTGCAAGGGCAAAAAGAAAGGCAGGAATAAATGTTCCAAGTGTTGCGGTCAAGGCTATATATTTCCATTGCTGCTGTGGGATTTTGGTCAAACTTTTGAAACCAATGAGCAACAAAAAAACACTAGCAAATATGATGCGCAACGAACCCACTTGCAAAGGCGTCAGGCTAACTAAACCTCTCTTAATCAAGATAAATGAACTCCCCCAAATGAGGGCAAGAGTAATCAAGTAGAACCATTTCAATTGTTTGGGAATCATAACCTAAATTTTGTTCAAAATTGTAATTATTTTATGAATTACCAACACTTTTTTTATTAAATTTGTTATAGAAATATAAACCCTTGAATTTTTTTAAAAACTAAAACTTATGAAACTGATTAAATCCACAGCAATACTATTTCTTGTAACCCTATTATTAGTAAGCTGTAAAGAAAAAACAGCAGAAACCATTTCAGAAGCTACAAAAGAAACTAGTTTGTCAAAACCAAAAAAAGAAATTGCAGCAGCCAATTTGCAAACCGCAAGTTTTACCATCAAAGGAATGACATGTGCAATAGGTTGTGCCAAAACTATCGAGGAAGAATTGAACGGACTCGATGGCGTTAAAACTGCAACAGTAGATTTTGAAAAAGAATTAGCAACGGTGGCTTTTGATAAAACCGTTTTAGATTCTGAAAAAATTACCAAAGTGGTTGAAGCAACTGCCGACGGAAAATCGTATAAAGTTTCTAATATGAAGTTTTAATCCAAATTGATATTTAATCCAATTTTAGAAAGCTTCTCGTTTTGGGAAGCTTTTTCTTTCTTAAATATGATTCTACCCGAATTGTGTGGGTTTAGTAAACTAAAAAAAAGTTAGCCACGACACGAACGCAGTGAACTGGCCAAGCAATTAAACTAATTTACACGAATTTGTTTAACTCAAAAATTACACGAATTCTCATAAAATTCGTGTAATTAAATTTAAG
>DMHA01000365.1:591-942 GCA_003449615.1 Flavobacterium sp. | reverse complement strand
ATTTAAGAATAATTTAATTAGTGATAATTAGTGTAATTAGTGGCAAAAAAACACCCACACAGTTAAGGGTAGAGCCTTAAATAACAAGACAAATACATGATAGATTTTTTTCTAAATGCCTACAAAAATGTCTCTACTGCACAAATCGTTTTAGAATTTTTGGCTTTTGTATTCGGAATTTTAAGTGTTTGGTTTGCAAAAAAAGAAAATATTTGGGTCTATCCAACTGGTCTAATAGCCACAATAATAACCACCTATTTGCTCTATATTGCTGGTTATCTTGGCGATATGATGATCAACGGATATTTTACGATAATGAGTATCTATGGCTGGTATAATTGGACTAGAAAA
>DMHA01000365.1:314-550 GCA_003449615.1 Flavobacterium sp. | reverse complement strand
GAGGTGAAAAAGACACATTACAAATATCAAGAACCAATTTCAAAGAAAAAATCATTGGAGTGTTATTGTTTTTGATTACAATTTTTGTAGTTTTCGGGATTTATAATTGGTTTGATTATAAAATAGAGAATGACAATTATGTCGATATTTTTGCCTCAGGACTTTTTTTTACAGGAATGTGGTACATGGCCAAAAAAAAAATCGAGAATTGGACACTTTGGATCATTGGTGACCTT
>DMHA01000365.1:0-247 GCA_003449615.1 Flavobacterium sp. | reverse complement strand
GTTACTCCTTTATACGCCTATCGCGGACTGGGAATGTTGTCCTTACAATATTTAATTTTTACAATTTTAGCAATTTCAGCTTATTTAGAATGGAAAAAAACCTTAAACAACTCCCTAAATCTGGAAGTTCAGAAATTATAAAAATGGCTCTTTTGGGTTCAGAATCCTCACGGAAAGCAATATTAGCAACTCAACTCGCTCAGCATTTTCAAACAGCTTGCTTATCGGAATTTGCCATTGATTTTTG
>DMHA01000175.1 GCA_003449615.1 Flavobacterium sp. | reverse complement strand
CTCAAGACGGGTAAACGCAAAATTTAAATGGCCGCTTCGTCGCACTTCGTTGAGTGTTTCTTGATTTTGTTGGATTGTATTTAAGTCTTCCTGTGCATTAGCGGCTTGGAGTTCTGCCTGCAATTGGTTAAACTGTTCCTCTGTTCTTGCCTGAACTTCTAAGCGTTGCTCATTATCATTAACGACTGAGTAAATTTGTGTCGTGGTAAAGGTACATCGTGCCATTTTAGCGGGGAGTAGATCGCAGCCTAGCCAAGCATTTAAAAAGGTACTTTTTCCGGCTTTTTCGAGTCCAACTACTGCGATCCGAAATTCTCTTTTTTTCAGTCTTTCAAGTTGGCGGCGAACTGGAATGATTTCTTGTTCAAGTATTTCTTTCAAGTGCGATGGAATCTCTGCTTGAGGCAGTTCAGCTAAATTCATAGCATATCGCTCAACATTCAAGATGTCGGTGAGGCGAGATTCATAGTAAGCAGAAGCGGTTTTCCAGTCCATAATATTCAATCCTAAATGCGAACAAAACTTTCTAATCCGGACAAACTTTTAAGATAAGCAATTTCTTCAATAATACATCGAGCGGTATCTTTCAGATTTTCTTTTAGAGAGTATCTAGTTTTTGCACCAATCATGTCTTTTCCATCATTAATAAAAACCTTGACATAAAACTCTCTGTGACTATCTTGAGTGATAGGTTCTTCAGGCATTTTAGGCATTTTTTTTAGTAATGGCTCGTTTTTTCTAATAACCTCAATTTTGTCACAAAGAAAATATGAAGACACATCAATCAATTTTTTTAACTCGCTAACCTGGATAGAGTCTTTATCAAATAATCCCATGGTTTCATTAGCAGGAACAACCAGACATAAATAAACACCCAATGGACGCTCTTCTTGAGGAGCTTGATGTGTCAATGAGGAGAGAGATCTAGATCTCTCTTTTTTCTTTTCGATATATTCGATATACCGGATACAAAAATAAGTTCCCACTACTAAAATACAGGCGACAACAATAATTAATTCCATCTTTTCCTCTTTTGTTGAAGAATCGTCCCCTGGTACTATACCTTGGGCATTGTCACGCAATATATCTGCAATTCCTTGAGATACATTACTAAAAATTTTAGGAATCCTACCACGATTTAATGAAGATTCATCACCATCTTCAATTATTCCTAGTGCTTTCTTATATATTTCTAGTGCTTTTTTATAATCCTCGTTAATTGACTGGTCTTTTTCAATACCAAAATGAACATATAGATTATTTATTTTCGCCTCAACTATCTCGATTCTTTCAGACTTTTCTTTTAAAAAATCCGAATCCTCATCCTTTTCAAAATCAAAATTTTCACAAAAAAGTGTGAGGATGATTTTATAAAAGAAACCTTGATTGAGATCAAATAATACTTTTTCCTCTTCTTTCAAGATTTCCAAAACTTGCTTGCATAGATCATTCATTGTAGTTTGATTCTCCCCCTGTCGTTAGCCTTAAAGTTGAAAATTCTTGCTTGAGATGTAATGCTTTACGATGAATTGGCTCCCAGATATTTTTTTCTTTTTCATGATCAATACTGATATTTTGTTTAGCTTGATCAAGCCTGTTTTGATAACGATCAAATACTTCATCTTGCACCGTACTTACATTTTTTTTAAGGAAATCAATTTGTTTGATAAACCAATCCAATATTTGACTGGCAATGTTAAGCTCTGCTTTTTTAGCTTGATGAAGCCAAGTTTCTAAAAGAATTGAAACTTTTGGAATATCAGCGTTAAGACTAGTTCGCTGTTGATATTCTGTTCTGGTTTTTGTTTTTTCCAGCAAAAACAAAAACTGCCAAGGTCTTTCTTTATATTCTTTTTCAATCTTTTCTTGCCAAGTTCCATCTGTAACTACAAAACCCGCTTCCATTTCAATAATAAACTGAGGATGTTGATTAATTTTGATCAACTGGGATTCTGGAAACTTAATACTAAGAGAAGGAGCAATTTCACTTGATCTTTGCTCTAAAACAGATAAATGAAACTTAAAGAGTTCATTAATAGAATCATAAATTCGATCTCCTGATTCATTACAAATTCCGCTTAAAATTTCTTGCATTACTATGCTCAACTGTAGCGCAAAAGAATTCAACTGCTGATTAAGTAATTGAAGATTTTTTTGTTCCTCTGCTGTCTTAGCTATACGATTTTCTCCATTTTTAGCAACTGCCCCGGTATACCCCATACCAATAAGACTTTTTAATAGATTTTCTAATTGCTGAACACTTTGACGGTTAGCTTTATGAAATATGATCCCTTCTAACTTTACTCGCCCTTTTGTTAAAGAATCAGCAACTGCTTCCAGCACTTGATTAATCCCTTGCCCAATATCTCGCCTCCAACCATACATAGGATATAAGTGATCTTTGATTAAGCTGTAAGGCTCAACTTCTTGTAGTTCCTTTATCGTCTTTTCTAGATAAAGCATAGAATCTTTATTTTTTTTTGCAGTAATAACCTCACTAATTTTTTCAAATGGAGCTCTCAATTGTAAATCACTCTGATCAAGAAACTCTCTCAATGAGTTTCGGACATCAGCTATTTTTGCACATTCAGCATCATATTTTGTTTGCGAACTATTCAAAATTGCATTTGTTGTTTGGATAGACCATTCCACCATCGAATTCCCTGCTTGTACATAAAATCGCTCAACAATTTGGGGAATGACAAGTTGAGGAAAATGAGTAGTAATATGCTTCTTTAACAATTGCTCAAAATTCTGAGCGTAAGATTTTTCTTGTAAATCTATAGCGACACGACTAAAATCATGATCAGACCATCTGTTAGGATTCCCAGGTAATTCATCTAATGTTTCCTCAATTAAGAAATAGAAATGCCCTTTTGCTTTTCGGGACGCTCCAACTTTAGCTATGGGGTCAATATTTTTAATTTGTATTGCCAAAAGTGCAGGCCAACTACTGAATTTTACGATCTCTATATTCTCAATATCGCTTTGGTATTCTTGGAGTTGATCGGTAAGCTCATCCTTGATGCTCTTAACCGTTTTTTCAACAAAGCGTTCTTCACTAAATGGCCAACTTCTATCTGCCCTAAATTCATCAATTCGATTCAAAATAAACAACATTCTTGCTGGTGAACCACGCAGAGCCTTAACTTGCTGAACAACCTCCTGCAGTAGCTCAAGAGTTTTATTCGGATCCGTTTCAGCACTGTTATATGTCACCAAACATAGTGCTTCACGACACTGGCGAATCACTTCCGCATTACTTTCGTCCCCTACATGGGCTAAACCAGGCAAGTCAAGAATCTTGACCTTTGTTCTATGGGGCAAATTTAAATCGAAATCCTTCAAAAAGCGAAAAGGGTATTGAATGAGAGCGTTAGGACAGGCTAAACCTGGAGAAGATTCACGATTGTTGATGTAAGAAAGCATTGCATCTTCTAACAGCCGATAGATTTCTTGATCGCTAATCTGTGCCCAATACCCACATTCCCACGTAGCACCCTCTGTTTTAGAAATGGTTAACGCTTTATCCTGACTGTACTCAATGGTAACTACCCCAG
>DMHA01000286.1 GCA_003449615.1 Flavobacterium sp. | reverse complement strand
TCCTCTATCCGAACCTCGATATGGCTTGATAGCATTTCTGACTGATAGATAACTATTTCGTTGTGCATTATTTTCTATGGAGTATTATGTAAAGCTTATTTATTAACTTATGAATTGAATAAACGTTCTAAAACTTTAAACTCTTAAACTTTAAACCCTTAAACCCTTTTTTATATTTGTCTCTTTAATATTTCCAAATCACTTGCCACCATTTCTTTCACCAATCCAGCAAGGTCATATTGAGGTTCCCAACCTAATTTCTTTGATTTAGCAGGATCACCAATCAACAAATCTACTTCGGTAGGACGGTAATATTGTGAATCTACTCTTACTACTACGGTGCCTATTGGCAATTGATAATCAGGATGATTACAAGCTGCTATTTTGGCAATTTCATTTTCATTTTCGCCTTCAAAGGCTAATTCGATTCCAACTTCGGCAAAAGAATAACGCACAAAATCACGGATGTAAGTAGTTACTCCTGTTGCGATGACATAATCTTCAGCTATATCTTGTTGCAAAATTCTCCACATGGCTTCTACATAATCTTTGGCATGTCCCCAATCGCGTTGTGAGTTCAAGTTTCCTAAATACAAACAATCTTGTTTCCCCAAAGCAATGGCAGCAGTGGCCATTGTAATTTTGCGGGTTACGAAAGTTTCTCCTCTTCGTGGCGATTCGTGATTGAATAAGATGCCGTTACAAGCATAAATATTGTAGGCTTCACGGTAATTTTTGGTAATCCAAAAGCCGTATATTTTGGCAACACCATAAGGCGAACGGGGATAAAAAGGGGAGTTTTCGTCATAAAATCCTGCTGCGTTTTTATTTTCTGCCAAACCTCCATACAATTCCGAGGTTGAAGCTTGATAAATTCTGGTTTTCTTTTCGAGACCTAAAATTCTTACTGCTTCTAATATTCTTAAAGTTCCAATACCATCAACATTTGCCACATATTCGGGAGAATCAAACGAAACTTTTACGTGCGACATGGCTCCAAGATTATATATTTCGTCGGGTTGCACTTCTTGAATAATTCTTATGATATTGGTAGAATCGGTCAAATCGCCGTAATGCAACTTAAAATGAATATGATTCTCGTGTTGATCTTGATAGATATGATCTATTCTTTGAGTGTTAAATGACGAGGCTCGTCTTTTAACTCCATGAACATGGTATCCTTTTTCTAATAATAATTCTGCTAAATAAGATCCGTCTTGCCCTGTAATTCCTGTAATTAAGGCTGTTTTTTGTTTGGTATTCATAATTGTTTGATGTTTGTTTATTAATTTGGGTAACTGGTTGATTGGATAATTGGTTAACTGGTTAATCGGTTAACTGCTTAATTGGTTAACTGTTTAACCGATTAAACTTTTCCTAAACGATTAAACTTTTCCCTTTAAATTGTCTTTATTATTTATTTGAAACTTATAAAGTGCATTAAGTTTATTTAAAATCGCATCCAATTTTATCCGAAGTTCTGTGTATTTCTCTTCATTAATATATTCCATATCTAATGCTGTATTCAAATGATCTATTGTTTCTAAACCTGTTGAATATGAAATATTCGTAAAATGTGCTTGATCAAAATTAGAGGCTCGTCCTGAACCCTCTGCTAAATTTGCTGAAATACTAGCTGATGATCTATTAATCTGACTAATTAATTCAAATCTTTCTTCTTTAGGAAACAGACGACTAGTTAATTTTATATCAATTTTATACTTCCTAGCCAATTGGTACACTTCTAATTTTTCAAAGGAATAAATATGGTAGCTCATTTATATATAGTTTAATTGGTTAATTGGTTAACTGGTTAATTGCTTATAAATGCTTAATTGGTTAACTGCTTAATTGCTTAATTATTTCTGTCAAATTAACCTCTTCCTAATCAATTAAACAAATAACCAATTAACCTCTTCCTAACCGATTAACCCATTTTCTACAGCTCCACTTTTTTTACATTCTCGACATTCTCGACAAACCAGTCATAAGTCATTTGGATTCCTTGTTCTAAACTCACTTTGTGTTTCCAGCCCAAATCGTGCATTTTTGAAATGTCCATCAATTTGCGAGGTGTTCCATCGGGTTTGGTGGCATCCCAAATAATTTCGCCTTGGTGTCCTGTTATTTTTTGTATCGTTAAAGCCAATTCTTTGATGGTTAAGTCTTCCCCTGTTCCAATATTATACAAATAGTAAGGCAATTTATTTTCTAACGCAAAAACTACCGCCTGGGCCATATCATCTACAAACAAAAATTCACGCAAAGGTGTTCCGCTGCCCCAAAGGGTTACAGGTGCATGATGATTTATTTTTGCTTCGTGAAATTTGCGCATCATTGCAGGTAACACATGAGAGGTATTCAAATCGAAATTGTCGAAACTGCCATACAAATTGGTTGGCATTAAACTAACATAATCTTTGTCGAATTGTTTGCGAATGGCTTGACAAGCTTTCACACCTGTAATCTTTGCAATAGCATACCATTCATTAGTAGGCTCTAATTCGCCAGTCAAAAGGTATTCCTCTTTCAGAGGCTGAGGTGCTAGTCTGGGATAGATACATGAACTGCCCAAGAAAATAAACTTTTCAACTCCTGATTGTAATGCTGAATTGATAAGATTATTTTGAATGAGCATATTTTCCATAATAAATTGATACGGAAAATTATTATTGGCCAATATTCCACCTACTCTTGCTGCAGCATCAATAACTACATCGGGTTTTTCTCTATTTATAAAAACTTGAACTGCCTGTTGGTTTCGCAAATCCAAGTCTTTGCTCGACATTCCAATCAAATTAGTATAACCTTTGGCAACTAAGGCTCTCCAAATAGCAGAACCCACCATGCCTTGGTGACCTGCAATATAAATTTTTGATTTTAAATCCATTTTAATTCTATTTTTAGATTGTAAAACTTTAGTTATGATTCGTCTTAACTTAGAATGTTTTAGTACTAATTGTCAACAAAACCTCACAGCTTCGCAATACCAACTCACTAAATTGCAAGTGGATATAATCAATATTAAATCGTTGCAAATGTATAAAAAAAACCATTTTCAAGCTATAACACTATACCAATTATGGAAATATATTGAATATAAATTTCAAAGAACAAGTGCAAAATCTTTCATACTTTAGAGAAAAACAACAAATATTTAAAATCAAGATAAGGTTTTTTGTTTTTTTACCTTTCCAATATTATAAGTCTGAGGAATAAATATAGTTTCTGTCTCCATATTCAAGGAAATAAAGTTAAAGTTCTTTGATATTCTCTATATTTTTGCAAAATGAATTC
>DMHA01000108.1 GCA_003449615.1 Flavobacterium sp. | reverse complement strand
CCAAATGGATGGGACGAAATGTTTTCGAGTAAAGGCGTACGAAATTCTTACCGAAATGTTTTACATACATTACAAAATCTAAGTCCTGAAAATATTGAACAAAAGCAAAAACAAGCTTCTGATTTTTTTATGAACCAAGGAATAACATTCACGGTTTATAGCGATGACAATCAAGGCATTGAAAGAATATTTCCGTTTGATATTATCCCAAGAATCATCACCCAGAAGGATTGGAACGAAGTAGAAATGGGAATTGTGCAACGATTGAAAGCACTTAATTTATTTTTAGAAGACGTTTACAACGAGCAACTTATTATCAAAGAAGGTATTATTCCAGCGGCTTTAATTTCCTCTTGTCCTCATTATATTCAAGAAGTTCACGGCATAAAATTGCCTCATAATATTCATATTCACATAGCCGGAATCGATTTGATTCGTGGTGAAAATGGAACGTTTTATGTACTGGAGGACAATCTTAGATGTCCAAGTGGCGTAAGTTATATGTTAGAAAACAGAGAAATAACCAAACGTATTTTTCCTAAAATGCTCACTTCAAACCGGGTAAGTATGGTCAGTAATTATCCAATGGTGTTGCATAACATATTAATATCGATGTCGCCACGAAACATCTCAAATCCCAATGTGGTGCTACTTACTCCTGGGATTTATAATTCGGCTTATTATGAGCATACTTTTTTGGCTAGGCAAATGGGAATCCCGCTTGTAGAGGGAAGAGATTTGGTTGTAAACAACAATAATGTTTATATGAAAACCACTTCTGGTCTGGAGCAAGTAGATGTTATTTACAGAAGACTTGACGACGATTATTTGGATCCTTTGGTTTTTAGACAAGATAGTGCTTTGGGAGTTCCCGGATTGATTAGTTCCTATAAAATGGGGAACGTTGCCTTGGTAAATGCCGTAGGAAATGGTGTTGCAGACGATAAAGCAGTGTATGCTTATGTTCCTGATATGATCAAATATTATCTCAACGAAGAACCTATTCTAAAAAATGTTCCGACTTACCAAATGGAAAACAAAGAGGAACGAGAATTGGTTTTTGCCGATATGGGCAATATGGTCATCAAAGAAACCAATCAGAGTGGTGGATATGGAATGATTATGGGTAATAAAGCCACTGAAGAGCAACTTGAAAAAGGGAAAAAAGCCATTCTTGCCAATCCTAGGAATTTCATTGCACAACCCATTATTCAATTGAGTACCGTGCCTTGTTTGATTGATGGTCAGCTCAAATTGCGTCATGTTGACTTAAGACCTTATGCTTTATTTGGCCCTAATGGAGTTAAAATTGTTCCCGGAGGATTGACTCGTGTGGCACTGACCGAGGGTTCATTGGTAGTCAATTCTTCGCAAGGAGGTGGCAGTAAGGATACTTGGATTATTGAATAAAAAAAGGTTTTTCTAAAATAAACGATACCAAAATGAAAACAAATATGCTCAGCCGAGTTGCAGACGGAATGTTTTGGCTCAACAGATATATGGAAAGGACAGACGGAATGTTGCTAACTCTGAATACCTTTTATATATTGTCTTTTGACAAAGAAATGAATGATTCTCAGGGATACCGACCCTTATTGGAATATTATACTGATTTGACCAAAAAACAAATTATAGAATCGCAATATGATTCGAATTTTGTGTTGAAATACATCATTAGTGACAATCATAATGTCGATTCTGTTAAAAACCTTGTTCGCAAAGCCCGTGAAAATGCCAGAGGTTCGCAAGACAAAATTACCAAAGAGCTTTGGGAACACATTAACTCGCTATATCATTACACCAATTCGCCAGAATTGCCAAAAAGATTGGAAACGTATGAAGCGGTAAGTGTCATTACCAAACTCAAAAATGATTTTTTGTTGTATAACGGAATCCTTCATGTTACTATGCCAAGAGGTTTGGGTTGGTGTTTTTCGAGTATTGGAAAAAACATCGAACGCTGTTTGCAAACCATTTCAATGACGCAAGCTTACTATGAACCCATAAATTATAACCTTGATGGCGAAGAAGATTTGTTGTATTGGAGACGGTTGTTGTTGTCACTTTCGGGTTACGAACAATATTTGAAAAGTTATAGTAACATTTCTCACAATCGGAAAATCGCTCAACATGTGGTATTCAACAGAGATTTTTCTCATTCGGTAATGTACACCTTGGAATTAATCGATAAATATTTAGACTATTTGTGTAGAGATAATATTTCGCACGAAGCAAGAACACTTCAAAATCAATTTGGAAGACTAAAAAGCTTGGTTAAATATACCGATTATTACAACTTAACTAATCAACAATTAGAAGATGTTTTAAACGATACTAAGACACAATTGGTGCAATTTTCGACCGATTTTTCTAAATTATTCTTTTCTTATACCTAAAAAAATGTCAACTTTCAAAATAGTTCATATCACAAAATACCAATACAATTTTCCTATCAAGGAGAGTATCAATGAGATTCGTTTGTTTCCTTATCATTTCGAAAATCAAGAGGTTTTGCACCATCAGCTCTTGATAACGACAAATCCCAATGTCGAAATCTCAACCGATTTTTATGGTAATAGTGTTGGGAATTTCAATATTTTGGCGCCTCATAAAGAGATGATTATCGAATCACAAATGTTGGTAAAAGTGAATCATTCGCTCAAAATTCCTGAAATAGATACTACCAAAGTGCAAGATTTGGAAATAGATAAAGCAAAGAATAGCTCTTTGCTTCGACTTTGTTATCCAGATGTCATCGAAAATCAAAAGAAAATTGATAGCTTTTTAAAAAAAATAGAGGCAACTAACATTCCTGTGATAGAAATTGCTCAAAAATGTAGCGATTACATTTATAAAAATTTTACTTACACCAAAGGAATTACCAATATCGAAACTACTGTTGACGAAATATTGGTACATAAAAAAGGAGTTTGCCAAGATTTTGCGCATGTTTTGCTGCAATTTTTACGCACAGCAGGAATCCCTTCCAGATATGTAAGCGGTTATATTTGTCCAAATGCAACTGGTTTCAGAGGAGAAGGTGCCACTCATGCGTGGGTAGAATTTTACACTCCATCTCAGGGCTGGCTGGGCATTGATCCCACCAATAATATTTGGACAATGGACAAACATGTCAAACTTTCGGTAGGTCGTGATTTTAACGAATGTACTCCCGTAAAAGGAACTTTCAAAGGATTTGCCAAACAAACGCTTTCGGTTAGCGTTTCTATTGGTTATGAAGATGGAAGACATGTTGAAGAAGTAAATCAGGTAAAACTTCAAAAAATTTCTGAAGATGTGCAAAGACAGCTCGATCTTTTAGAATATCAACTTCAGTTGCAAATGCGACAGCAGCAACAACAGCAACAGTAGATAATTTGCTTTTTTTTTGGTTATTAAAAGTTTCTTAATTGCAAAAAAAATTTTTCATCGAAGTGAAGTAAACAATTAAAGTTATTCCAGCCTACAAAAGGCAACCTACAAATAAATAAACGGAAATTAAGATTTTTCAGTGTTCTTAACTTTCTGAATAAACTTTAAACAAAATGAATATTCACAACCTTTTAAACATTAGTGCATTAAAAAAATTAAAATTTGCAGTGTTCTCAATTTTCTTAATGAACTTAATGGTTTAAAAAAAA
>DMHA01000109.1:4425-6584 GCA_003449615.1 Flavobacterium sp. | reverse complement strand
CAAACTCTTGATAAAACCATAGAAAATATGAAAAAAAAGAGTGAAGCGCTTAAGGCAGTTGCGGATCGAACCAATATAAAAAACAATAAATAATATAATATTACATCTTGTCAAGTACAAGATGTTTTTTGTTGTCTTGAATTTTGACATACCTATAGGAGAGGGATATAATCTTTATAAGTATTTGTCTCTCTCCAGCGATGACTCCAGAACTCCATACCACAGAATCACTCCACGACCCCATCTCCACTCCACCATCAGGAGTCGAGTCATTTTCACAAGCACAGATGAAGATCATCCAAGACAAGATAACAAATCTCACACCAGAAAACATCACAGTCTGCCAAAAACATCTCGATGTGATACAAAAAACTACCACACCAGCAGATCAGATCCATATTACAAATATCATTCATACATTATTACAGACAGCCAGTCCCTCCGAATCTCTCACGATACCTACCATCCTCAAGACCATCCGTACCCAATCCTCAAATATCACAAATACCCAAAAAGACATCCCCTGATACATCAATACCCTACTCGGAAGAGCAAAGACCGAACTCGCGCAAGCATCTGTTCAAGCCCCCTCGGGTTCTGGGAAAGAACTTTCTGAAGAAGAAAAACTTGATCAACAACTCGCTGATACACAACAAACTCTTCAGACTATTGATAATAGTATCAACAACAAGAAAAAAATAATAGTAGCTAAAACAGCTGAATCTCAACAACTTGATAAAATAATAGTAGCTAAAAAGAAAAAATTAGAAGAAATCACAAAAGATTTAGAAGCGACAAAAAAGATATTTAAAGAATTTTCTGATAAAAACTAATGCAAATTTTTTATACAATTAAATATCTTGTCAAGTACAAGATATTTTTTTTATCATTATATCTCTCACTTCGTAATTCGTATATCGTATATCGCAATTCGTATATCGTAATTCGTATATCCTACTTCCTCCCTACCCTATTTCTTTAATTCCTTTTACAAACAACCACGACATAAATAATTTTTCGCCTTCTTTAGTGGCTGCTTGAAATTTTGGTGCTAAAATGATGCCTAAATCAAAAGCAGTTAGTAGTATCCAATACTCATTAAATTTGTGAATCTTATCACTAAATATTGGATAGAAATAATAATATGACAAAACAATGCAGTAGTTGCGTAAGAGAAAGAGTTGAAATAAAATCAATGGTTCAACTGGATTTTTTGCAAGGTAAATTATATCAAATCTAAATTTTTAATCAATGTTTTTATTTGATTTTTGTTAAAACTACTCTCTTCGCTTTTATCATAAATGATAATCATATTTATTTCTGTTTCGTTTTCAATTTTATTTATCACATAAGTAATTACTCTAAAACCACCACTTTTGCCACTATTTTTGTCTGTACTTGCAATTCGTATTTTATAAACATTTTCGGTTATTAAAGTTCCCATAGTTGGATTTTTTAGTAAAACCATTGCAAACTCATTAAATTCACTTTCTAATGTGGGGAACTTTTTTTTTAAACGTTTGAATCTTATTTCAAAAATTGGCGATAATACAATGCTATTAGCCATTTATTACCAATTTATTAAATTTCAATTTACCTTCTTTTTTTTGTTTCAATTGGTTTAATCCAGTTTCAATGTCTTGCATTAATTTTGAATTATTTTTTATTGGTGTAGGCTGACTTAAAACCTCAATAAAATCTACAAAATCGAATGTTTTAAGCATTTCAATAATAGCTTTTGACTGTTTACTGTTTTCTTTAATTTTTACAGTTACCATAGTTTACATTTTTATTTCAAAGTTAAACATTTTTTTTATCTAAAAACAAATCGTTTTTTTTATAAATTTGATTTTTAGTCAACACTTTTTTACCCCAAGCTGGCGAAAAGAGTATGAAAAACCCGATTTCATTGTAAAGTTTAATAAAGTGATTAAATTATACAGCCCATCCCCAGTTGGTGAGAGCAGAAACATGCACAAAGTCTAGTGCGAGTGCAATTTTAAAGTTAAGGTTATTTTTGTCATTTCGACCAACGGGAGAAATCGCATAAGTTGCTCTCGTTATGTGATTTGCTTCGCCTGTTCACTTCGTATATCGTAATTCGTATTTCGTATTTCGTACATCGTATATCGTACATCGTATATCGTACCTCGTATATC
>DMHA01000109.1:0-4358 GCA_003449615.1 Flavobacterium sp. | reverse complement strand
TACCTCGTATATCGTACCTCGTACTTCCTCTTATCCTATTTCCTTAATTCCTTTTACAAACAACCACGACATAAATAATTTTTCGCCGTCTTTGGTTTTCACAGCTTGAAATTTTGGTGACAGAATAGTTCCAATTACAAATGCGGTTATTGGTATCCAAAAACCCCTTAAATTAGTATAACTTCCAATCAAAAAACGGAACGAAATAAATAATATCGCAAAACAACCCAATTGATAAAGAAAAGCACGTACTTGTAATTTTGTCATTTTTTTTAGTTATAAGTTATGGGTAATAATTATGTGGTTTCACTTAATTTCAAAAATCTGACCCGAGTCAAAAAGGCGAACCGGCAAAGTAAATCTGCTTCCGAAACTTCGGGACTGAAATCTGAAATCAATTCCACCTGTTTTTATTAAATTGATTTTTCTTCCAATACAACATCATCAAGAAACCTGTTATGGCTCCGCCAACGTGTGCAAAATGTGCGATTCCTGTACTTCCGGCTCCAAATATAGATTGTCCTTTGAATCCCAAAAACAAGTCGATGGCTAAAATTCCAGGTACAAAATATTTGGCTTTTATTGGAATTGGTATAAACATTAATGCTAATTCAGCATTTGGAAACATAAAAGCAAAAGCAACTAACAATCCATAGATAGCGCCCGATGCGCCAATAACTGTGCCTTTTGAAATAATCGAGGCCTGCACAATTGAATTGAATTGTTGTTGTGTACAATGAACTCGTTGTAAAAGGGAATTAATTTCACCTGCCATCATTTGACCCTTAGCATCAAAAAGTGTGCTGTAATCTGCATTCAATAATAAATGCGTTTCTGAAGCTGACAATTTCAAACTAGCAACATCAGACAATAAAGAATGTATCTCGTAATAATTCACTCCAGTATGCAACAAAGCCGCTCCTAGTCCACAAGAAATATAGAAAAACAAGAATTTTTTTCCACCCCAAAAATGTTCCAACGCACTCCCAAAAGAATACAGCGCGAACATATTGAATAAAATATGTGCCACATTAGGAAATGGCGCGTGCATAAACATGTGAGTGATGAGTTGCCATCCTTTAAAACTGTCGCTTTCGGGATAATAAAGGGCAAAAAAATCATAAGCTACTGGCACCAATTGTGAACCAATAAAAAAGAGAATATTAATTATCAATAGTTGTTTTACAACTGGCGTGATATTCATCATAGTGCAAATTTTTTGTCTAAATCTTCCACACGCATCGTGATGAAAGTAAGTTTTTGAAATGGAGAAACATTCGGGTCTTTGCAAGCGAAAAGCCCGTTGACCAAGTTTTCCTGTTCTTTTTCGGTTAAATAAGCTCCTGTTTTTACAGCCAAACTTCGTGCCATCGATTTGGCAATGGTATCATTCTGACTGAAACTGCTTTCGGGAATTCCGTCGTGCAAATCACTCAAAAGTTGCTCAAAAACAATCGAAACTTCACTTTCTGAGATGTTTACTGGCAATCCCGAAATCACAACACTATCCTCGTTGGTCTCCTCGAAAACGAAACCTGTATTGGTCAATGAAGGTTTCAATTCGGAAATTAATTGCATCTCATCATTCGAAAAATACAAATGCAACGGAAACAACAACTGCTGGCTTGAAGCCAATTGAACTGTGATATTGGTCAGAAATTGTTCATACAAAATACGTTGATGCGCCCGCTGTTGATCGACAATTATCATTCCTGATTTGATTGGATTTACAATGTATTTTTTGTGAATTTGATAGGTTTTATGAACCACTTGTTCCACTTCATCATTGTTAAATAAGGAAGAAGTTACCGTCTCATTTTCGAAAATCTTGGTGTCAATTTCCTCTGAATCCTGTTTTAAACCCACGTATAGACTTTCCCAACTAGAAGTTGGTTCTGGTCTTCTATAGCCAGAATTTGTATTGGCAAAATGTTTATTGGGTTTATCCGATTCCGAAAACGGATTAAAACTACCATCGACTTGAATTGTTGGCGTTTCTCCCTCTAAATCTTTGTAATGATAAGGCGTATCTAAATTAGCATCACGCTCAAAATCCAAAACAGGTGCCACATTAAACTGTCCCAAACTGTGTTTTATCGAAGCTCGCAAAATAGCATACAAAGCCGATTCATCGTCAAATTTAATTTCCGTTTTGGTGGGATGAATATTGATATCTATCGTATTTGGCGGCACTTGAAGGTAAAGAAAATAACTGGGTTGCGCACCATCTTTGAGCAAACCATCATAAGCAGCCATCACGGCGTGGTGCAAATATCCACTTTTTATAAATCGATCATTGACAAAGAAAAACTGTTCTCCCCTATTTTTCTTGGCAAACTCGGGCTTGCAAACAAAACCTTGAATGTTTACAATTTCGGTTTCTTCGTTCACAGGAACTAATTTTTCATTGGTTTTACCCGAAAAAACATTTACAATTCTTTGTCTCAAACTCGAGGCGTGCAAATTGAACATTTCGCTTCCGTTGTGGTAAAAAGTAAAATAGATTTGAGGGTGTGCCAATGCTACGCGATGAAACTCATCAATAATATGGCGGTATTCCACCGTATCCGATTTTAAGAAATTACGACGAGCAGGAATATTAAAAAATAAATTTTTAACGGCAAACGAGGTTCCTTTTGGCAAAACAGCCACATCTTGCGAAACAAATTTACTGCCTTCAATCACAATATGCGTTCCGAGTTCTTCTTGATCTTGCTTGGTTTTCATTTCGACGTGGGCAATTGCGGCAATCGAGGCTAATGCTTCGCCACGAAACCCTTTGGTATGCAATGAAAATAAATCTTCAGCCTGGCGAATTTTGGAAGTGGCATGCCGTTCAAAACACATTCTTGCATCGGTTATGCTCATTCCTTGACCGTTATCAATGACTTGAACTAATGATTTTCCAGCGTCTTTCAAAATTAATTTAATGTCATTCGCTCCAGCATCAACGGCGTTTTCGAGCAATTCTTTGACTACCGAAGCTGGTCGCTGAACAACTTCTCCAGCGGCAATTTGATTGGCAACGTGATCAGGAAGTAATTGAATGATACTCGACATTTTTAGATTTTAGATTGCAGATTTCAGATTTCAGATTTTTAAACCTAAAACCAAAACGCACAAATTTAAGGATTTTCTATTGGGATTACTACCTAAATTATTCATAAAAAAACAAAAAACCTATACCATAAGTTGAATAGTATAGGTCTTAGTTCCGAAGTTGTTGGAAGAAATTTATTTTTATTCTTCAATCATCGTCAAACCTTCGATTTGCAAAGGTCCAGTTGACAATAATGGTTGATTTTTGAGTTGGTGGCTGAATGTCGCTTGATGTCTTAAATATGCCATTTTTATAGCTGCAATGGCTGCTTCGGTTCCTTTATTTCCGTGTTTTCCGCCACTTCTATCTATGGATTGTTGCATCGTGTTGTCGGTCAGAACGCAAAAAATAACGGGAATATCCGTTTCTACATTCAAGTCTTTTATGCCTTGTGAAACTGCTTCGCACACAAAATCAAAATGTTTGGTTTCTCCTTGAATGACACATCCAATGGCAATTACAGCATCGACATTCTGGGTTTGTAACATTTTTTTTGCCCCGTAAATGAGTTCAAAACTACCTGGCACATTCCAACGAATAATATGTTCCGATGCCACTTCGTTTTCTAAAAGACCTGTAACAGCGCCATAGCAAAGTGCTTCGGTTATGGTATCATTCCATTCTGAAACAACAATCCCAAACCGAAAATTTTTCGCATCTGGGATTGTGTTTTTATCGTATTCGGATAAATTTTTATTAATAGTCATCTTATTTTAGATTTTAGATTTCAGATTTTAGATTGTAAATATACGGAATCTAAAATCTGAAATCTAAAATCTACAATTATTATTGTGCTAATCCAATCAATACATCAATTGCTGCAGCTTCTGGAGAAGCATCAAAATTGTCTTTAATGTCTGTAAAATATTTCAACGCATCTTCTTTATATCCTAATGCCAAGGCTGTTTTTCCAGCTTTCAATAAAAAACGTGGGGTCGTGTAATTATTTTTATCAGATTCTGCCGCTTTTACATAATTTTCTAAAGCTTCTTTTGGCTGATTTTTTTGCGAATACGCATCGCCAATAGCTCCTTTTGCCATAGCATTCAAAACCACATCTTCCGATTTGAATTTTTCTAAATAGTCAATGGCTTCAGTATATTTTCCTGTCTGTAAATAAGCGACACCCGCATAATAATTAGCCAAATTACCAGCATCTGTTCCTGAATATTCATTGGCGATTTTTATAAAACCAAATTTACCTTCAGAACCATTCAATGACAATTTATACAAAGAATCGCTTGCAACTCCTTGAGTC
>DMHA01000280.1 GCA_003449615.1 Flavobacterium sp. | reverse complement strand
AACTGAAATGTAGAATTTACAGGATAAAAATTAGTCAATTCCCCACTTTTAAGATACTCATTACCGAATGAAGTAATTGAAATTGTTTGGGCTAATATTCCTGTCATATATTAAATATTTACTTCACGAATCGTATAATTGCCATTTCGGTTAGCAGAAAAAGCAATGCAAATATAACAAACCATTTCCAAATTTGATTGTCGGTTCTGTCGGTTTGTAAGCTATTAAAAACGGTTTCAATTGAATCAATTATTTTATATTCCGAAAGTCCATTTTCATTGGCTTGAGCCAAATCACTTTCGTTTCTATTGTAGTTGAAACTGATGTTTTGCAAACGTTCTTTTTGGTTGTAAATCCCAAAATTTCCCGCCTGTTCTGGAAAATCATTAAAAGTCAATTTTACTTTATCGTTTAGTATTTGTTGAACGGGAATAAAGGTTTCCATTTCGTTTTTGACTTTCAAAATTTCGTCTTTTGAAACAATTGCATCAATATAAAATGGGTTGTTGTTGCCAATTGTCAAAGCATTTACACCATTATTTTGATTGTTGATTCCCATTTTGTAAAAAGTTGGAACAATCAAAGGAGATTGTTGAAAATTAGAATTTTCCAAATTAATTGGAGCTGTAAAAACATAAACTGATGAAATTGCGTTGCCGATAGAAGTCAAAAAAGCGTTTTGGTCTTCATAATACAAAACTGCTGGATTGGAACTGGATATTGAAAATGAATTTTTTGTTTTTGGAAATTGAAAATTATCAATTTTATTTTCGAAAACGCCACTAAATAACGGATGATTGAAGTTGATTTTAGTAATCAATTTTTCCTTGTTTTCCAGAGATTTAAACTGGATATTTCCAAATATTTTCAAAAACGGATTGAGGTTCGCCATTGAAACTTTCGCCGATGGAATAAGAACTAAATTCCCGCCTTTTTCCACAAAGGATTTCAAAGTGGTTTGCAAGGCTTGCGGAATTTCATCCAGTTCGTTTAACACGATAGTATTTTGTTTTTCGATAGCATTGTAATCCAAAGTTTCAATCGCAAAATTGTTGAAATTGAATTCATCATTGGTATAAATTCTGGATAAAAAATTTGATTTTTCAGCTGTTCCAATGCTGATAATATTGTTTTTTTTAGGTTTAGAGATACTGAAATACAAGCTGTTATCGTATTCCAATCCGTTGTCGGTAATGGAAGCATAACCGTGAAAATCTTTCTTTGGAATGGTAAAATAGATTGTTTTGTCTTTAGTTTCAAATTTGGTCAAAGTCTTTGCAATCAGTTTATTTTGGTTGTACAAAGCGACTGGAATCTCTTTGTTTTTTTCGCCAAAAGCTGACAATTTCAAACCAATTTCATAGAAATCATCCAAAGTTTGATGAATAAAAACACTGTCAATCGAAGTATTGTTTTTTTGTTCCGCTTCTGGAATTATAAAATAAGTATTGAAATCGGGGTTAATGCTTTTTAGTTGTTTGGGCTCCAATCCAACAGCGTCCGTAATAATAACAACATCTTTATTAAAAGCTGATTTTCTGGATTTTATTTTCGCCATTGCGCTTTCCAATTGGAACGGCAACGCGCTGTATTTCAGGTTTTGTAATTCGGTTCGAATGGATTTAATATCGGTGTTCCAAAAGGTTTCGGAATTGGTAATCAAGGAAAATGTTTGGTTTTCGGGTGTGTTTTCGAGTAATTCCTGAACGGCTCTTTTTAGCAGTTCCCCTTTTTGCCCTTTGGCTTGCATCGAAAAGGAATTGTCCAAAACGATGTACATTTCGTTGGAACTATTTTTGCTGTCTTTGGCTTTGAAAAAAGGTTGTGCAAAGGCAATGATAATAAAGATTAGCAACAATAATCGTGTGGCTAAAAGTAACCATTTTTTAATCTTGGAACTCTTTCGGGTTTGAATGGAAAGTTCCTTCAGGAAACGAACATTGGTAAAATATTCCTTTTTGAAATGTCGCAATTGAAACAAATGAACCAGAATTGGAATAACCAATAAGAAAAGAAAATAGAGGATTTCTGGGTGTTTGAATTGCATTTTTCAAAGATAGTATTTTGATTTTAGATTACAGAATCTGATTTTTGAAAATAAGTCAAAACTATCCCAAAAACGCCTTCAATTCCTCATACGTTTTGATTTTTGTACTTACTTTTTCTTTATTCAAAACACTTTCTATTTGTGTTGGAATGGGTAATTTAATATTTAATGCTGGTTCTACCACATCTAAGAATTTGATAGGATGGGCAGTTTCCAAGAAAATTCCAATGGCGTTCGGATGGTTTTTTAACTCATTTTTCAAACCTAAATAGCCCACAGCCCCGTGAGGTTCTGCGATGTAACCATCGGTTTTGTAGATGGATTTCATTGCATCCAAAGTTTCGGTATCGGTATAAGAAAATGAAGAGAAATCTTTTTTGAATAGCTCCAAATCGTTGTGGTACATTTCTTGAATGCGAACAAAATTACTTGGATTCCCAACATCCATCGCATTCGAAATGGTGGCTTTGGAAGGTTTTGGGTCGTAATTTCCTTTTTCTAGAAAACGTGGTACGGTATCATTTACATTGGTCGAAGCTACAAAATGTTCAATTGGCAAACCCAATTTTTTTGCCATAATTCCAGCACAAATATTTCCGAAATTGCCACTCGGACAAGAAAATACCAAAGGTTTGTTTTGCGATTTCAATTGTTTGTAAGCAAAGAAAAAATAAAACATTTGAGGTAACCAACGGGCAATATTGATTGAGTTGGCCGAAGTCAAGTTGTGGTGTGCCAAACTTTCGTCTAAAAAAGCTTTTTTCACCATATCTTGACAATCGTCAAAAACGCCATCTACTTTCAAAGCTTTGATGTTTTGTCCCAAAGTAGTCAATTGCCTTTCTTGAATTTCGCTCACTTTTCCCGAAGGATATAGAATCACTACTTCAACACCTTGAACGCCAAGAAAACCACTGGCAACAGCGCCTCC
>DMHA01000158.1 GCA_003449615.1 Flavobacterium sp. | reverse complement strand
TCCTTTTTCAATTGCTGAGAGTTGTACTTTTTTTCAATGTCCTCTCCAATAATTTCGCTAGCACTTTGAATTACAGCTTCCTTATAAATTATTTGCAATTGTTGCTTGCCTATAACTCTTTCTAATTCAGCAACTTTTCTCATTAAATCAAGAGTTTTTGCCTCTTCACTAATCTTTTCAACTACTAATCTTTCCGTTTTTGAGTAACTCTTACCGTACTTTAAAAGCCATTTGTAAACTGCTGTTTGAGTAACCTCATACATTTTACTAACTTCTGAAACTTTTAACTTCCCCTGTTCTATCAGTAAAACTTTCTCTTTTTTAAATTCTGTACTGAATGTACGTCGCATTTTGATCGTTTTTTCCATAAATTTACACGTTTTTAAAAAGTTTTCAACTAAACTTTGTGTAAACTTATTTTATGAGACCACAGTTTATTGTTTGTTGTTTTTTCCAATTCCCATTCCAATATTTACTGAACTCTTGAAAGGAGATGAAGATTGGAAATCATTTATTTACGGCTTCAACTCATGAATACAATCCGAAAACTTAAAATATTCTCTTAATCTCGAAGTTAGAAAAACAGGCAATTTAACTGATTTCTTTTTTAGATATCATCAGGAACGTATTTTAATAACTCATCCAGTTCTTTATTAGAAATAGTTTCTTGTTCTCCTTTATCGTAAATTGAGAGTAAATAAACAGTATGCTTGTCAATAAGTACATTGGTAATAACTCTTGCCCCGCCAGACTTTCCTTTGTTTTTACTTTGAATTGCAAACCGTATTTTGAAACAGTTCTTGCCTATTGCAGTACCTTGTTCTGGATTTTCTTTGAGTTCTTTTACAAGTTCTAAAAGCTCCAACTTTATTGATGGATATTTTTTATGGAGCCTTTTGGCTTGTTTCTCAAATACGCTAATAGATTTTACATTATAACTCATTTAGAAAATCTTCCGCATTGCGTGCTGTTTTTTTACCTGCTTTAATCAATTTCATTTCTTCAACAGCTTCTTTTATCTCTTCCAATAGAAGGGCTTTTGAATCTGTAAGAGGTTTTGCTTTTACATACGAAATATCTCTTAATACATTCATTAATGAAATTGCTTTATTGTCGGGAATGTCTAGTAATATTTTCATAATTTATTGTATACTTTTTGGATTAAATAGTCACATTGAACCTTCTTTTATAATTTCGTCTAAACACAACTTGCATTTTCTGAAAATCTATTTTTTTCGACATACAAACCCGCTTCTTCTAATTTATGCAAGGCTTTAACATAATTAGCAAATTGCTGTTTCCATCGTACATGAAGTTTTCTTGCATTTTTTTTAATTTATTTGTTGTTAAAAAAATCTAAAATTTAATTATTTAGTTCCATCATTTTTAAATGAAAAAATTAAACCAATAATATTTAGAATCATTGAAACCCCTAAGAAAGCAAATTTAAAAAAAGCATTATCCAAACTTATTGCTATTACAAGAATACAGCATCCTAAAGATGTATAAGCATTTCCATTTCTGTTTTTCATTTCACTAAATTTAAGCATCTTAAATTATTATCAACCCATTTTCTATAGAATTATATCCGTCTTTTTAGTTTGTCTTTTTCTATTTTCCAACTTTGGAAAAATTGATTTTTTTCCAGTAGCTTTAAAATAAGCAATTATTTCACTTATTTTCTTCTAGTCTTCAATTGTCAACGGTCTAGAATCAACAGTTAAGTCAATTTCTAGTGGTTCTTTTATGTATCCCATTTATAACCATTTTCAATCAGTTTTACCATATTAAAAACTCTTCAATCTATTTTCTATTTTCTAACTTCTAACTTCCCTCTTCTAACTTTAAATTAAGCATCAATATTAGCATACACCGCATTTTTCTCGATAAATTCTCTTCGTGGTGGCACATCATCGCCCATTAACATTGAGAAAACTCGGTCGGCTTCGACCAGGCTATCAATATTTACTTGGCGTAAAGTTCTGAAATCTGGATTCATTGTGGTTTCCCATAATTGCTCGGCATTCATTTCTCCAAGACCTTTGTAACGCTGAATGGCTGCACTTCCGCCCATTTTGGCATTGGCTACATCGCGTTGATCTTCGGTCCAAGCGTATTCTTTTTTGTTTCCTTTTTTTACTAAATATAAAGGTGGTGCGGCAATGTAAACGTGTCCTTCTTCGATTAATTCTTTCATAAAACGGAAGAAGAATGTTAATATTAAGGTAGAAATGTGACTACCATCGACATCGGCATCACACATAATAATTACTTTATGGTAACGCAATTTTGAGATATTCAAAGCCTTGCTATCTTCTTCTGTACCAACGGTTACGCCGAGTGCGGTAAATATATTTCGGATTTCTTCGTTTTCAAAAACTTTGTGATGCATCGCTTTTTCGACATTCAAAATCTTTCCTCTTAAAGGCAAAATCGCTTGAAAAGCTCTGTCACGACCTTGTTTTGCGGTTCCCCCCGCCGAATCTCCCTCGACAAGATATACTTCGCATTTTTGTGGATCTTGTTCAGAACAATCGGATAGTTTTCCTGGCAATCCACCGCCACCCATTACGGTTTTGCGTTGCACCATTTCACGGGCTTTTTTGGCAGCGTGACGGGCTTGGGCAGCCAAAATTACTTTTTGAACAATGATTCGAGCATCATTTGGATTTTCTTCCAAATAAATTTCAATCATATCTGCCACCGCTTGACTTACAGGGGCAACCACTTCCCTATTTCCAAGTTTGGTTTTGGTTTGCCCTTCAAATTGTGGTTCGGCTACTTTTACCGAAATAATGGCGGTAAGTCCTTCACGAAAATCATCTCCTGAAATTTCGAACTTCAGTTTGTCTAACATTCCCGAAGCATCGGCATATTTCTTTAACGAACGGGTTAAACCGGTTCTAAAACCTTGCAAATGCGTTCCGCCTTCGTGCGTATTGATATTATTTACATAAGCAAAAATATTCTCGGTGTAACTGGTGTTGTAAATCATTGCAACCTCAACGGGAATCTCACTTTTTTCGGAATTCATCGAAATGACGTGCGAGATAATCGGTTCTCTATTGGAGTCTAAATAACGAACATATTCTTTTAAACCTTCGGTAGAATGAAACTTTTCTGAAACAAAATTTCCGTCTTTGTCTAACTCCCTTTTATCGGTAAAAGTGATGGTAATTCCTTTATTAAGAAAAGACAATTCCCGCATTCTCGAAGACAAAGTATCATAAGAAAACTCTGTTGTTTGCGTGAAAATTAATGGATCGGGATAGAAAGTAACGATGGTTCCTCTTTTTTCAGTCGTGCCAATTTGTTTTACAGGATATAATGCTTTTCCTCTTTCGTATTCTTGCTCATACACTTTTCCTTCTCTGTGAACGGTGGCTCTAACGTGTTTAGACAAGGCATTTACCACAGAAACCCCAACCCCGTGTAATCCTCCAGAAACTTTATAGGAATCTTTGTCGAATTTTCCTCCAGCACCAATCTTGGTCATTACAACCTCCAATGCCGAAACGCCTTCTTTTTTGTGCATATCCACTGGAATTCCACGTCCGTTATCTTCAACAGAAACGGAGCCATCCTCGTTTATATCTACTCTAATGGTGTCGCAATGACCTCCCATTGCTTCATCGATGGAGTTATCGACTACCTCATAAACCAAATGGTGCAACCCTCTTACACCTACATCGCCAATGTACATTGATGGACGCATTCTTACGTGCTCCATTCCTTCTAATGCCTGAATACTATCTGCTGAATAATTGTTCTTGTTGATTTCTTCGCTCATATAAATTTACTCTAAAAATGTATTTTTTTTATAACACGCAAATATAGGAAAACGCATAGGATTTAATGGTTAAAATATGGATTTAAGTCGGTAAGTTATTAACATTTTGTCGATATTTACAACAAAAAACGCTCTCGATTGGAGAACGTTTTATTGTTTAATCAAAAGGTAAAGTTATCAGTCCTACTTCTATACACTATTGAAGTGTAGTGTTTTTTGTTTGCTATAATAATGTTTCAAATTCAAGTCTCTAAATCAGTTGTTGCGTGAAAATTATTTCATATTTTCTAAATTCGGAAGTTTTGCATTTAACAACATTTCATTTGCTAATGCAAGTTTTTTAGGAAATAAGATTTTACCTCTAAATTCTTCTAACTTTTTGTTGATTTTAACCAATGGTATTTTCGATTTATTTAATTCATCTACTTTCATAATTCTATTTTTTTCTTATTACCAAAAAACCTAAATAATCTTCTCCAACTATAAAAGGTTCAAATTCTTCGTCATTTCTTAATCCAAAAACATAAAAATCTTTTTTCAATTCTTCCAAATTGTTTGTAATTCCCATTCTATATAATCTTGTTCTTGCTTCACTACTTCCAGTTGCATAAATATATGCGTCAGGATTTTTGCCTGTGAATGCATACATTGTCGAAACTACAGTTGCCAAAACTTTTTGACCGTCTCCATTATTTGTTATAATTTCATCATCTATTTCTCTAGTTTCAAGATTCAAATCGCCAAAACCTAAATTGAAATAGCCTTTTAAAGACATTTCTGTGTATTGAACTATTTTTATTATTTTACCCTTGTTTCCAATGCTATAAAACTCAAATATGTTTAATTCATTTTCTGCTGAATATTCGTATCGAGGATAATTCATTACACTAACTTATATTTCAGATACAAAAATAATGATTTTTTTTTGAGGTTTAAATTTTTCAATACGGTTTATATAACTTTCTACCAACATAACATAACTATAAAGTTGTAAAGCTAGGAAATTTTTACCATTTCCCTTTTTCTTTAAAATATTCTATCCAATTAAAGACTGCAATCTTTGATTCATTCAAATCCTCGAATGTTTGTTTTATATTACTTCCTCATAATCCTCACATTCATTTCCTCCACCTTTTTATCCGATAAAAGAGATGGTGCACCAAATAATAAATCTTCACTGGAACCTGTTTTTGGGAACGCCATTACTTCTCTGATTGATGCTTTTTTCTCCAAAATCATCATTAATCGGTCAATTCCTTCTTAACGTCCGATAGGTTAACAGGTTTGTTGATCTCATCAATTATTTTTCTAGTTTCTTCTATTGTTAAACTTTCTGTTTTACAAGGGAATACAGGCAAATTATGTTCTTTCAAAAAAACATTAACGTCTGGACAATCCCTAAAAATGTTGATTTCCTTCTTTTCGAAATCAATTACCATTCCTCTTGTTTTTGAATTTATAGCAGCTCCAACTAATCCAAGATTAACTTTCCATGCCTTAGACCATATCCCCATTATATCTTCTTCAAAATATAGAAACCTACCGTAACTAGCCACTTTACAAAACCTAGAATAAGCATCAGGATCATATCCTTTGTCTTTTTTGTTAGTAAACTTTCTATACGTTTGAAAATACATTTCTCCTTTGTATGAAACACCTAGCGGATACAAAACCTTATTTTTTCCTTCTTTAAAACGAAAGAAAGTTTTTTAAGGCAAGGTTAAAGTATCTTTTTCGCTTTTATGAAATTTGATATAAACTTCTTCATTTGAACTTGGTTTTCTGTTTAAAACATCGTCTAAAGTCATATAAATTCCATCTGGAAAATCTTCTCTTTTTAAATATTTAATTTCTTGACTAACACCAAAATTAAACACAAAAATTAAAACTAAAACAAAATAATTTTTCATAATTAACAATCAATTAAAGTTTAAACAATAAAACACATTTTTCTACTTCCTCATAATCCTAACATTCATTTCCTCTACCTTTTTATCTGATAAAAGAGATGGTGCGCCAAATAACAAATCTTCACTAGAACCTGTTTTTGGGAAAGCCATTACTTCTCTGATGGATGCTTTTTTCTCTAAAATCATCATCAAACGATCGATTCCCCAAGCGATTCCTCCGTGTGGTGGTGCGCCATATTGAAAGGCTTTGTGCATTGTTCCTACACTTTTTATCATTTCTTCTTTGTTGTAACCCATATTTCTATAAGTCGCTTCTAGAATCTCCGATTTATGCGCCCGAACTGATCCTCCGCCAATTTCGTAACCGTTCAAAATAATGTCATATTGCTGTGCGATGATTGTTCCAATTTCTGCATCATCTCCTTTCAAATGCTTTTCTAAGTCATAAATCGCTGGCATCGAGAATGGATTGTGTGTAAAAGTCCATCTGCCTTCGTCTGTTCTTTCAAACATTGGGAAATCAATAACCCAAGCTGGACACAATTCTTTTGGATTAATCAAATGCAATATTCTACCCATTTCTTGACGAACCGCATCCAAAGCCTTGTTTGCCGTGGCATAATCTGCCGCCGAAAAGAATACGATATCACCCACTTGTGCATTGGTTGCTTTGATAATTCCAGCTGCAATATCTTCACCTAAAAACTT
>DMHA01000052.1 GCA_003449615.1 Flavobacterium sp. | reverse complement strand
AATTTCCTCCTCGTAAATAAAGGCAAAACGTGGTTTTAAATGTTCAGCTTTTTTCCAAAAATCAAGTAAAAGCTCAATATTAATATCAGGTACATCTACACAAAGCCTTAAAATAGCGCTCACCCATATAGAAGGAGGTAATGACAAATTGTTTGCTCGAATCAATAAATTTTCTATCTCTGCTAGAGAAACTGATTGGAACTTACGTCGGTACAGTAATCCTTCTAACCCCCCTGCTTTACTTACACGCTCATTACCCTCTTTCTCAAGAATGTTGAGAACTACAGAAAGAATTTTATGAAGAGGAATTTGAAACGAATCGTTAGACAATAAGGATATACCCTGAAAGATATCTATAGGAATTCTGGGAATTTGAAGAATACTTCCTAATGGAGTGTTGATAAAAAGGTTACAGTCCTCATTTGTAACTAAATTATCTTCAACTAGCAACGACCAGTGATCTGGATGAAAGAAAAGACATACCCATAAACTTTGCGATCTATTAAAATCAATACTGTTGGCAATCCATTTAGGATCGTCTGTGGAGGCATTACTAATCTTTTGTTTAAACTCTTTCCATGCCTCGATTGATGAAAAAGCTGAAGTAGATGGTCCTAAAATATAATCAGTTTTCCATCCATAACTGATATCTTTTGAAAGTGTGTTTTCAATTAATCTAGCCTGGTTATCTAAATCACTATTTGTTGGATCTTGTATTGCTTCCACAATACTTCTTAAATATTCTGCATATAAGCCTTCAATCTTATCAATTTTTTTACTCAACGCCTTTAGACTGTTACGTTTGTCGAATTTGCGGCATAAATAAGGTAACAAATGTAGCCTTAAACTATCTTTTAAAATTGATAGATCAACTCCAGGAAATATATTTTTTTGTGAAGTCTGGCTAAAAAAGGGAAACCGACTATTACCCCACCACCATAGACCGCCTATACAAAGTAATAGTTCACACTGTCTTTGTATATTTTGACAAGATATTAAAGTATGTAGTTGATTTTGTCTTTCATAAGGAGGTTTGCTAATCTGTTTGTAGTAGTAATTTTCAAATGCTATTTTAATTTCAGAGAAATTACAGGCTTTCAAATCTACTTTTAAGTCATTTTGAAAAGCTGATAGTAAGGCGATAGCACGTGTATTTTCTTGGGACAAAAGATATTGAACTTTGTTACATAGATTCACGTATTCTTGTGATTTGGTAGAGGATAATTGAGCTAAAAGCCAAATTTCTACAGCTAGTGTTGCACTATCGTTTAATGATAGCTCCCCAAACATTGTCCAAAGTGTTTGAAAAATGTCAATGGAAGGAATAAGTTGCAAAATTCCTATAGCGGCTTCCTGTCCTAACCATGTCCATCTAGCTTCTAAACTAAAGATTATTTTGAGGGCTCGTTCTTTATCAGGTTTGCGTTGGAGGGTAAATTCAGGCAAAACGCTAAGAATTGCTCGACACTTCCTAGTTCTTTTTACAAGGGCTTCAACAGGGTTATCTTCATCATCTTGATCGGAAATACTTGTAATCCAACACATTTGCTGGTGAGGATTGGCTTGAGCAACATAGAACTGAAGTACATAAGCCCAGTAAGCACCACGCCGAACTAACATATCAAAAACACGATCTGGATCTGCATCAGCATGGTGCGACAAGAACAGCGCAGCAAAATACTCACGATATTGCTGCACAATAAAGTCTACATCTGTCTGATCTTTCCCCTTACCAGCTAACAGGCAGAGGCGATCTGTTGCGGCTTCAATAATTTCATTTGCTACCTCTCGCAGTTTCTTTTTTCCAAGTTCGTCAGCTGAGTAATCTAGCAAAACGTCTAAAACATAGTGATGAAATGTTGATTTATCAAGAGCCTCAATATGTGTTTTCTCCATCTTACAGTGAAGCTCATAACCAACTTTTTCATGAAGTCGAAGCAACTCGGTTTCACGCTTATGTACAATTGGTGACTTCTCTTTTTCCCTATCAAAAATCACTTCAACATATTTTTTATAAAGTGAGTTGCGCTGATGTGGTATTTCAATTTTACGCCGAACAATCGTGAGAATAACTGTTGCCTGTAGAAGTGAGCGAGCTAGACGTTGAACTGCTTCAGAGAGCATACCACGATTAATTCGATCTTTCGCATCAGTTCTCTCTTCCGCATCGCGAATTCTATTTTTTAACCAACAGTCACAATATTCATCAAAATCTAGTTTTTCAAGTTCGTTGAGTTCCCAAGTTATTGGCTCAAATACTTCAAACTCACCAGAATATCCTTTCGGACGGCTGGAAAGAATTACTTGAATGTCTCCATTCTCTGCGTCGATACGGCGCAGAAATACTTGTAAATTTTCTATAATTTGCCGTCGTGTTTCTACATTTGGAACCTCATCTAAACCATCAAGAATTAAGAGAACAGGGTCTTTGGATGCTAAGTCAAATACATCCTCCATTGTAAGATTTGATGAAGCATTTTCATTAATTAGTTTCTCAACAATATAGCGAGCTAGTTCATGTTTATTATTTTGTTGATCGCTCATCCACTTTGCATAGCGCCGTAGCTCAATTCTGAAGGGAAAACGTGGACAACAATAAGCATCCAAATCACTGGTCGTTTGTCCTTCAGGTAACTTCAATCGCTTTGCAAGACTCAAAGATAATTGAGGATTAACAATGCGAGCCGCTTGATAGAGGCTTAAAAATTGAGTCAGGGTACTTTTTCCTAGACCAGGCCCTCCTAAAAGTAAGGTATAAGGGGCATCAGCAAAGAATAGAGCAAATGATGTACGTACCTGGGTTAAATCTTCTGGCAATACAACTAAGTCATTATTACGCTTTGATTTTGATTCTATAGTCAGCCATTTAATAGGAGATTGCTCCTCACCATCTCGACTCTTTTTGTCATCAATATCCCTAATTTTTAAAGTTAGATCGATAAATACTTCAGCCAGAGGAAGATTTGGCTCATCGCCTGCTTCTTCCGCACGAGCAGATCCCTCTCGATCTGTAACAAACTTTAAATAAGCTTTAAAAGCACTCAGTTTACGATTTGTTTTAAAAGTTGCTTCACTGTATAGAGCTTTAAGAGTGTCACCAACAAGAATAGTGTCTAAATATGCTGTCCGAACATCCTCATTTG
>DMHA01000178.1:4988-7695 GCA_003449615.1 Flavobacterium sp. | reverse complement strand
GAGATGGACTGAATAGTTACAAATATTTTAAAATTCAATGTTGTTTAAAAAACTCAATTCTTGCAAACATTGAAACAATATATTGAAAAATTATAATAATAGCTTGTTAGTTTTATCAGTTAAATCCCGTTTCTTTAAAAAGAGACGGGATTTTTGTTTACAAAAACAATTATTTTGATTTAATTCCTTACCAGAAAATAAACAATAATAGCAAGCACAATTAATGTAATAAAATATCCTGTCCAGACATTTCTCTTCTCATATTCAATTTCATATTGGTCGATTAATCTCCCACTAAATCCTTTGATAATCCAGAAGAAAAAGCCTCCTATCCAAATTGAAGTAAGTTTTGCTGCGAAAGGTTCTTTAGCCATAGTATATAAATTCTGAATTTATTTATTCTTCTCCTCAATCCATCTCGACATATATTTTGTACTAGTCAAAGTATGATGTTGCAGTAATGCCCCTATAAAATTATGCAGTCGATGTTGTTTCAAATCAATTTGCACTTTTAAAATATGTTGTAAAAAATCATCCGCAAACAAAGATTTCAAATAGCGTTTTTCTATAATGTCAAAACCATTTTCTTGGGTTTTTAGCCAAAGTTGTTTGTCATTATATAATTCTACCGCTTTATCAGCAAAAACTTGGGCATCATCAGTAATAAAGCCACTCCAAGGCAAATCGCCACACATCGATTCGGCTCCAATAGTTGTGGTTACACTTGGCGTTCCGCATTGCATTGCTTCTAGTAATTTTCCTTTTATTCCTGCACCAAAACGCAAGGGAGCCAACATCACTCGAGCATTTCGAACTATTTCTTGGGCATAATCGGCCCGACCCATAATATGAAAACCTACTTTTGGTTGATGCAATTGCAACACTTTTTGAGAAGGATAGGCACCATAAATTTGCAAAACTGCTACCGGCTTATGCTTTAGGATAAGTGGCCAAATCGTTTCTTTTAGATACTGAACGGCATTCCAATTGGGTTCGTGAAGGAAGTTTCCAATGAATACAAAATTGTTTCGTTCTTCAAATGAAGGTAGTTTTTGAATGGTTGAATCTGCAATGGATTCCAACAACAAAGGCAAATAATACAATAAACTGGAGTCGATTTTGAAAACGGTTTGCAGCAATTCTATTTCATATTCTGCAATCATCAAGGAAACATCGCAACGCAAAATACTGGCAATTTCTCGTTTGGCAACTTCTTCCACAAACAAATCATCGGTTGAAAATGGTCTGTTTTCCTTAAACGCTTTTTGACGTGCCAATCGCAAACAATGCAAATCTTCGGTATCCAACAATCGCAAAGCATCGGGACAATTTTCGGCAACACGCCAACCAAATTGTTCTTCCATCATAAAACGATCAAATAAGACGATGGATGGATTGAGTTCTTTTACAAAAACATCAAAACTAGAACAATTTAAAGCAATGGATTTTTTGGAAACTCCCAAAGAATTCAAGTCAATCATATAATCGCTATCCATTGCTGGACTAGCAAAAGTCACTTCGAAACCTTGTGCTACAAAAATAGAAATCAACTGCACCATCCTTCCTCCTGCCGCCGAAGAATTAGGCTCAGGCCAAACAAAGCCAATAATTAAAACTTGCTGATTTGCATTCATAAAATCTTTTTTGGCTTTGCGATGCGGCAAACTTACGAAGACGATATTTTGGTTAAAATAAAGTATTTTTGAAAACTAAAAGCTGATTTTGCCGAAAAATTTTGTTCTATTACATAGTAACTGCTGTTGAACTGTTGTGTTTGCTTTTTACTAGTAGGCTTGTATCAAAACCTCAGTCGGAATATTTAATCCGCTATGCAATTGACGAATCATTTCTAAAGATAGTTTCCTTTTTCGGTTCAAAATTTCACTTGCTCGACTTTTGAATCCAACAATTTTAGCCAAATCATTTTGATTATAACCCATTTGTTCCATTCGAAATTTAATCGCCTCTATTGGATCTGGCAAACCAATTGGAAAATGTTCGTTTTCATATTGGTCAATTAGCATTCCCAAAAGTTCCAATTCATCGCCTTGTTCAGTTCCTCTTTTTGCATCAAAAATTATTTCAAGTCTTTCCAATGCTTGATAATAATCGTTTTCTGTTTTTATAAGATTTATATTCATAATTTAAATTGTGTTTGCGTTAATTTTATCATATTCTGCGTGTGTTCCAATAAATCGAATCCAAACCATTTGATATTCGTAACTTATTTTTACTATCAATCTGTAATTATTTCCTTTAATATTGAGAACTACTCGATTATCATTTACAATACTTGAACTTGGATATGCAACTTTTATTTGATTTGGATTTTCCCATTCTGCTTTTTCTGCTTCACGAAACCACGCTTTTAATTGTTGTTCACAATCTTCGTGCTTTTCCCAAAAATCTCTCAATATTTTTTTCGCAACTACTCTCAATTCTTTTTTTACAAATATATAATCTTATTTACCAATTTGGTAACAATCTAAATTTTATTTCTGAATTTCTGTTTTTTGTGTTTTTTTTGGGAACATAGCAGGTAAAGGGTTTTGGCTTGGCGAAGGTGGGTTTTAGAAAGTACCAAAGTTCAAATTTAGTACCAAAGCGAATAGAAACTAAGGTTCTACCCCAAATTCTGTGGGTTTTGTAATTTTAAAAAAGATAAAATAATGAGAATTAGCCACAAAATAACTCATTTCGCAACAAA
>DMHA01000178.1:3435-4857 GCA_003449615.1 Flavobacterium sp. | reverse complement strand
GTCGAATCGAACATCGAAGAAATCTTGACCGATCACGCTTGGTGTGAGCAAAAAGCAGCAACAAACATCATCACGATAATAACTTACAATTCAGAACACGAAGAATTGGTTACCGATTTGTTGGAAATTGCCAAAGAAGAATTAGAGCATTTTCAATTGGTGCATAACATCATCAAAGAACGTGGATTAAAATTAGGCAGAGAACGCAAAGACCATTATGTGAACGAATTGTTCAAATTTATGAAAAAAGATGGCAGTCGAAACGATGCCTTTGTCGATAGATTACTCTTCTCTGCGATGATTGAAGCCCGAAGTTGTGAACGTTTCAAAGTGTTGTCACAAAACATTGAAGACAAAGAATTGGCCGAATTTTACAGAAAATTAATGATTAGTGAAGCAGGACATTACACCACTTTTCTAGGTTTCGCCCGTAAATATTCCGAGAAAGTGGATGTGGACAAACGCTGGCAAGAATGGATTGATTTTGAAGGCGAACTCATTACCAACTACGGAAAAAAAGAAACCGTTCACGGCTAAATTCAATCAAAACTGCACTTTATAGTTGTATTTAATACAGAAAAAAATGAAAAATATCAAGCGATTTCTCCTCGTTATTTTGGCACTAATTGTCCTTCTTTTTTTATCCTTACTCGGATATTATTTTTATTCCAAACCCACTTATGAAGGAGAGCAAAAACTAAAAAATATTCAAAATGAAACCACCGTTTATTTTGACGATTTTGGGGTGCCACACATTTATGCCAATTCCCAGAAAGAGGCTATGATCACTTTGGGTTATGTTCACGCCCAAGATCGTTTGTGGCAAATGGAATTGTTGCGACGCATTGCACCTGGAAGATTGTCGGAAATGTTTGGTTCTAAATTACTGAAAACCGACCAGTTTTTTGCAGGTTTGGGTATCAATGAGAATTCCGAAAAAGCAATAGCCAAATTAGAAAAAAACACCGAAGCTTATCAATTGGCAATGGCATATATTGATGGCATAAATCAATATATAGAAGAGGGAAAAACACCCATCGAGTTTCAAATATTGGGACTAAATAAAGATAAATTTACCCTGAAAGATGTGTATAATATTTTTGGATATATGGCTTTTAGTTTTGCAATGGCTCAAAAAACCGACCCATTATTGACCGATATTCGAAATAAATTAGGTCCAGAATATTTAAAAGATTTTGGTTTGGATGGTTCTCTTGGAAAAACGCAAATCAAAAATTTCGATGGAAAAACCATTAATTATTCAGAAATTTCAAAATCGGTTGCCAGTTTGCTCGACAATTCGCCAGTTCCAGCTTTTATTGGTAGTAATAGTTGGGTTATTGCACCCCAAAAAACTAAAAATGGGAAAGTGATTTTTGCCAATGATCCTCACATTGCTTTTTCGCAACCTTGTACTTGGTA
>DMHA01000178.1:542-3341 GCA_003449615.1 Flavobacterium sp. | reverse complement strand
CCTTTTCCGCTTTTGGCACACAATAGGGATTACGCTTATGGATTGACGATGTTCGAAAATGATGATCTCGATTTGTTTCAGGAAGAGGACAATCCCAATGATAAAAGCCAATACAAAACCGCCAATGGATTTCAAAATTATACAATCCGCAAAGAAACCATCAAGATAAAAGACAGTTCCAATCTGGTTTTTGAAGTTCGAGAAACCCAACACGGGCCGATAGTGAATGATCTTTTAGATGGAATTAAAGGAACTAAACCCGTTGCAATGTCGTGGATTTACACCCAGCAAAACAACCAAATATTAGAGGCGGTTTATTCGCTTTCACATTCAAAGAATCTCGATGATTTTAGAAAAGGAATTTCGCTAATTGCCGCACCAGGTCTGAACATTATGTACGGCGATGCCAAAGGAAATATTGCTTGGAACACTTCGGGTAAACTCTATAAATTAGACAAATCCATCAATCCCAATTTTATTCTAAACGGTACAAATGGAATCGATGACCAAAAAGAATTTCTGGATTTCTCGAAAAATCCGCACGCTATAAATCCGAGTTGGAATTATATGTATTCCGCCAATAATCAAACAGAAGCAGTTGATGGTTATTTGTATCCGGGTTATTATTTGCCACAAGATCGAGCCAAAAGAATTTCGAGTTTGTTGCAACCCAAAAACAATTGGACCAAAGATGATGTTGGTAAAATGATAAACGACAATACTTCTGCAATTAAACCAAGCATTACAGCTAATTTAATCGCTGCATTAAATTCAAAATCATTTTCAATCAACGAAAAACTTGCCGTTTCGATGCTAAAAAAATGGAATGGTTCTAATAATTTGAAGGATATTGCACCCACTATTTATCAGAAATGGATTTACAAATATTTAAAAAATACTTTCGAAGATGAATTGGGTGAAACTGATTTTAATATGCTTTTAAGCACGCATATTCTCAAGCAAATTATTGAACCACAAAGTAAAAACGAAATTTCGATTTGGTGGGATAATGTTGCTACCAAAGACAAAAAAGAAACCAGATCAGAAATTCTAAACAAATCCTTTCACGAAGCTATATTGGCACTCGAAAAACAATTGGGAAAAGACATTAATTCTTGGACTTGGGATAGGGTTCACACCTTGGAGCATCAACATCCATTGGGTCAGGTTGCCGCTCTGAGAAGTGTTTTTAATGTGGGTTCTTTTGAAGTTCCAGGTTCAGCCGAAGTGATCAATAATCTGTTTTTTAGTTTTACAGATTCAGGTAAATATGAAGTAAAAGGAGGTCCATCTACCCGAAGAGTAATTGATTTTTCGGATATTGAAAACAGTTTAAGTATTTTGCCTACGGGACAATCCGGAAATCCCTTCAGCAAACATTATAACGATCAAGCAGAAATGTACAACACGGGCAAATTCAGGAAAATGAAAATGAACAAAGAAGAGATTGTCAAGACTTCGACGAAATTGGTTTTCCTTCCAAAATAATTTTTAATATCAATGGCAATGGCAAAATTCAATTTCAATTTTTGGAATTTCCATTTCCATTGCTATTGTTATTGAAATTGCCATTGAAAATTAGCCACAGATTAAACGGATTAAACCGATTTTCACGGCTTATTGATATTTTTATTGCCATTGAAATTGCTATTGCCATTGAAATTGCCATTGCTATTGCCATTGAATTTTGCAATTGCAATCTTATTTCCTCAGCAATTTGCTCAAAACTCCAAAAGCTCCACGAATAAAAGTGGCACTTGTCAGCACTTTTATAACCGATTTGGTTACCGCTCCAGTTTCTCCAGAATTTTTTTCCTCTTTTTCTTCTTCTTCTTGTTGGGCAACTTCTTTTTCGACAACCGCAATTTTTTCGTTGAGCATTTCATAAGCACTTTCCCGGTCAATAACTTCTGAATATTTCTTGACCAATTTCGATTTGCTGTTGATTTCCTGAATTTCGCTTTCGGTCAAAACATCCATTCTGCTCTCGGGTGCACGCATCATTGTGGCTGCCAAAGGAGTTGGAATTCCTTTTTCGTTCAAGGCTGTAACTAATGCTTCGCCAATTCCAAGACTGGTCAGCAATTCATCGGTTTTATAAAAATCAGAAGTTGGATAATTATCCGCCGTTTGCTTGATGGCTTGTCTATCGTTGGCAGTGAAAGCCCTCAAAGCGTGTTGAATTTTCAATCCCAATTGTGCCAAAACACCACTCGGAACGTCCATCGGGTTTTGGGTAATAAAGTAAACGCCAATACCTTTGGAACGAATCAGTTTTACGATAGTTTCTATTTGTTCCAACAAAGTTTTGCTGGCTTCTTTGAAAATTAAATGGGCTTCATCTATAAAAATAACCAATTCGGGTTGGTCTGAATCTCCTTTTTCAGGCATTTGTTGGTATATTTCAGCTAATAAACTCAACATAAAAGTCGAAAACAATTTCGGTTTATCTTGAATATCCGTCAAGCGGATGATGTTTACGTAGCCTTTCCCATTTTCGTCAAATCGCATCAAATCATCGATATCAAAAGACATTTCGCCAAAAAACAAATCAGCACCTTGTTGTTCGAGTTCTATTATTTTTCTAAGAATTGTGCCAGTCGTCGAGGTCGAAATCTTGCCATAACTTTCTTCAATTTCTGCTTTTCCTTCTTCGGTAATATAATTGATTACTTTTTTGATGTCTTTCAAATCCAAAAGAGGCATTTTATTATCATCACAGTATTTAAAAATTACCGAAATAACACCAGCCTGCGTGTCATTCAAATCGAGGATTCTGGAGAACAACACAGGACCAAA
>DMHA01000178.1:0-423 GCA_003449615.1 Flavobacterium sp. | reverse complement strand
ACAGGAAAATGGGCTGTTTTGAAAGGAATATTGATTTTGGCATGACGCTCTGTGATAAAAGATTTTTCCTCTCCTTCTTGGGCAATACCGCTAAAATCCCCTTTAATATCCATCATTAATACTGGAATTCCAAACGATGACAATTGCTCTGACAAGACTTGAATGGTTTTGGTTTTTCCGGTTCCGGTAGCCCCTGCAATCAATCCGTGACGATTTAATGTTTTTAGAGGAATCTTGATGTGGGCATCAGGCAAAGCTTCTCCGTCGAGCATCGCACCCCCCAAAATTATACTTTCGCCTTTTGAAAGGTAGCCTTCATTGATTTGTTTTTTGAAATCTTCTTTTCTGTTCATAATATTGTGAATTTAAAACGATGGCAAGATATTATTTTTTTTGTATTTATTTAAGGAGAATTTTATTTTT
>DMHA01000058.1 GCA_003449615.1 Flavobacterium sp. | reverse complement strand
TGGTATTCAACTTTTTTTTACAGTAATTTTGTAATGTCATTTTCATTAATAAACAATAAATAAAAAATTAAATTATGGGATTTTTTTCAGCCTTGATAGGCAATGCAGGAACGGTTAGCCAAGAAAGTTTAGTGAAAGATTATGGTAAATTACTGATTGAAGGTGAAGACATTGAATTGGGTTTTAAACTTATTCGCGATGTTTTTATCTTCACTAATAAACGTTTAATTTTAATAGAAAAACAAGGAATAACCGGCAGTAAAATTGAATACAAATCGATTACTTACAAAAGTATCTCCAGATTTAGCATAGAAACAGCGGGTACTTTCGACCTGGAAGCAGAACTTAAAATATGGGTCTCTAGCGAAACTAATCCTAGTATAGTAAAGCAATTTAATAAATCTGTCAATGTGTATGACGTTCACATGGTTTTGGCATCACACGTTTTGGGGTAAATGAACTACAGAATTTTAGTAAACTATTTAAAAATTTAAATGTAATAATAGCCAAAAAAAAGACTCGAAAAAATTCGAGTCTTTTAATATTTATAAAATATTTAATTTTAAGTATTGTGTTCTTTTTCAATTCTTAGATGTTCCTCTTCTGACATTGTATCACACAAAACTGGAGTTGCGATGAATAACGAAGAATAAGTTCCTACGATAATACCTATAAGCATTGCGAAGATAAATCCTCGAATTGAATCTCCACCAAAAATGAACATAATCAATAATACCAAAATCATAGTTAATGAGGTATTGATGGTTCTTGACATGGTGCTATTAATAGATTGATTTACAATGCTATTGAAATCTCCTTTGGCTTTCTTGCCTCCTAAAAATTCACGAACCCTGTCGAATACAATTACGGTATCATTCATCGAATATCCGATTACGGTAAGAATCGCAGCGATAAAGTGCTGGTCTATTTCCATTCCGAAAGGCATAAATTTGTAACATAACGAGTAAATTCCTAATACAAAAATTACATCGTGTACTACAGCTGCAATGGCACCTAAACTATATTGCCATTTTCTAAAACTGATAACCAAATACAAACCTACAATAAGCATTGCTCCTATAACCGCCCAATAAGCATTAGTTTTGATATCTTCTGCAATAGTTGGACCCACTTTTGAAGCAAGTAAAATTCCATATTTTTTACCATCATAAGCATTAACAAATTTATCGTAAGTTAAACCAGCTGAATAATGCTTTTTCAAATTATCATACAATAATTTGTTCACTTCTTCGTCGGCTTCGATTCCGGGTTCTTGAACTTTATACTTTGTAGTAATTTTTAATTGATTGTCGCTACCAATAATTTTTACTTCGGCACTTCCATCAAAAACTTTGGCTAATTCTGCTTTTATTCCTTCAACTTCTACAGGTTTTTCAAATCGTATTTGAAAAGTTCTTCCACCGACAAAATCAACTCCTTGATCCAAACCGTTTGTGGCCAATGAATAGATACTTACAATAGTTACAATTGCTGAAAAAGCATAAGTCCATTTTTTGATTTTCAAGAAATCAAAGTGGAAATTGGTAAAGAAATTTTTAGAAAAATTGGTTACAAATGATAATTTTCCACCTTGTTGAATTCGTTTATCGATAAAAATTCTTGCAATAAAAATCGAAGTAAACAAAGAGGTTATGATACCAATTAATAAAGTTAGTGCAAATCCTTTTATAGGTCCTGAACCAAAGACAAACAATACGCCTCCAGTTAAAATATGAGTTACATTTGCATCTACAATAGAACGCATTGCACCTTTCCATCCATAAGATGCCTTCACGGCTTCTTCTAATGATTTTCCTAATCTCAATTCTTCTTTTGCTCTTTCGTAAATGATAATATTCGCATCGACGGCAGTTCCCATCGTCAGAACAATACCTGCTATTCCAGGCAAAGTCAGAACGAAATTAAAACTAGCCATTATTCCAAATATAAATAATAGGTTGACAGCCAATGCAATATTTGCATACCAACCCGATCTTCCATAGTAAATCATCATCCAAAGTGAAACTAAAAGCAATCCTAAAAGTGCAGAATTAGTACCATTATCGATAGCTTCTTGACCCAAAGATGGTCCAACAACATCCGATTGAATAATGTCTGCAGCGGCAGGAAGTTTACCTGCTCTAAGTACGTTGGCCAAATCTTTAGTTTCTGCTATTTCAAAATTTCCTGAGATTTCAGATCTACCACCTGAAATTGGACCGCTAGAAACGCCTGGAGCGGAATAAACAATGTTATCTAAAACAATAGCAATGCTGCTTTTTTGATTATATGCTCTACCGGTCAATTCTTCCCAAGCTTTTGCTCCTTGACCATTCATTTGCATAGAAACTGCTGGTTTTCCGGATGGATCAAAAGTATCTTTCGCATCGGTTACAACGCCACCACCCATAGATGCTACATTGTCTCTGTTGCCTTTTAATGCAAATAGTTCTACTGCATCAATTTCTTTTCCTTTTGCATCGGTAAATGTGGTTGGTTTCCCCCAAACAAATTTAGCATAAAACTGATCGGGTGCCAATAATGCTCGTATATCGGCTCTTCGCAAATATCCACCAACAACAGCAGTATCTTTTGGTGAAAACATCCCTAAAACTGGTCCTCCACCTGGCTGAATAATTTTATCAATAATTGGTCCTTTACTTTCTTTTGTAGCAATAGAATCGTTTTTATCAGTCAATAAAGCACTCAAAGTATCTTTTGCAACTGTTTTGATTTCGGTAGTTTTGATTTCGGTTTTCCTCAAAGCTTCGTTTGCAGCCATCAAGAAATTACCAATTTCATCAACTTTGAAAGTTTCCCAAAACTCTAATTGAGCTGTACTTTGCAATAATTTTTTAATTCTATCTACATCTTTAGCTCCAGGAAGTTCCACAAGAATTCTTCCAGTTTCGCCTAATTTTTGAATGTTAGGTTGTGTAACACCAAATTTATCGATACGTTTCCTTAATACTCCAAAAGCACTATCAACAGATTCATCTACTTTTCGTCGGATTACTTTTTGGGTCTCTTTGTCGGTCATTTTAAAATTGATTTCGCCTTGCAAAGTTTTGTTTGCAAAAATATCAGGAGAAGCCAATTTTACCGTTCCTTTAGAATTATCTTCAAAAGCTTCAAAAAACGCATCAATATAGGTTTGATTTCCTTTTTGATTTGCAGTTGCATCCGCCAATGATTTATTGAAAACTGGGTTTTTAGAATTATTAGACAATCCTTTCAAAACATCTTTTACCGAGATTTGCAATATCACGTTGATACCACCTTCTAAGTCAAGACCTTTATTGATTTGTTTGTCTTTCACTTCGTTGAAAGTGAATTTTGTAAATCCAAGATTAAAAACTTCTACTTTTCCAATGGAATCCAAATATTTTAATTCTTTTTCAGGATTTCCTTTGGCATAAGTTTTAGCATCGCTTTTGATTTTGCTTGAAACGAATGTGAAAGAAAGTTGGTAAATGCTTACCAATGCAAATAGAATTGCGAAAAATTTAATAAGTCCTTTATTCTGCATTATTACTAAAAATTAATTATTTATTGTATGTGTTTTTGTTTTTAGCCCTTATAAAATAAGACCTAACCTATATTTTTATTGAAAAATAAAATGTTCTGAATTACTTCCTATTTTTTTGACCGAGCAAATATATAATTAACGTAAAGATTAACCAATATATTTATTGATTAATATCAAAAAAAAGACTGCAAAAGTGCAGTCTTTTCATTTTTAAACTAAATATTCTTATCCTAATATAGAATTTAGGTCGCCATTCATATTTCTGACAGCATCTGCACTTTTGGCAAAAGCCGCTTTTTCGGTATCGCTTAATTTGATGTCAAGGATTTGTTCGATTCCGTTTTTACCTATAATACAAGGAACACCAATACAAATATCAGATTGTCCGTATTCGCCGTCAAGCATTACCGAACAAGCAATCATTTTCTTTTGGTCATTCAAGATACTGTCAACCAAATAGGCTACCGAAGCTCCTGGCGCATACCAAGCCGAAGTTCCTAAAAGTCCTGTAAGTGTAGCACCACCAACCATAGTTGCAGCTGACACTTTAGCCAATTCTTCTTCTGATAAAAATTCAGAAACTGGAATACCGTTATAAGAAGCCAATCTTGTCAAAGGAATCATAGTCGTATCCCCGTGACCTCCAATAACCATCGCAGAAATATCATTCGATGGTTTGTCCAATGCTTTTGATAAATAATATCTAAAACGTGAACTGTCTAATGCTCCTCCCATTCCGATAACTCTGTTTTTTGGTAAGCCTGTTGCTTTCAATGTCAAATACGTCATGGTATCCATTGGGTTTGAAACCACAACGATAATGGCGTTTGGTGAATGTACCAATACATTATCGGCCACCGATTTTACAATTCCTGCATTGATACCAATTAATTCCTCACGGGTCATTCCTGGTTTTCTTGGAATTCCTGAAGTAATGACTACTACATCGCTATTGGCTGTTTTGGAGTAATCATTTGTAATTCCTGAAACTTTGGTGTTAAAACCTGTGTTGGTGGCACATTGAGAAATATCCATCGCTTTACCTTCGGCAAAACCTTCTCTGATGTCTAATAATACTACTTCACTTGCAATTCCTCTATACGAAATTGAATCTGCGCAAGATGCTCCCACATTTCCTGCTCCTACAATGGTAACTTTCATTTTTATATTTGTTTGTTGTTTATAGTTTATTGTTTATTGTTTATTGTTTGTTGTTTG
>DMHA01000050.1 GCA_003449615.1 Flavobacterium sp. | reverse complement strand
AAATAATTTAGGTTGTGTTTCTAATTCACAATATGTTTATATAAACCAGTATTTTTTAGCAAACCCTACATATACTGTTGTTCAACCAAGTTGTGAAACGAAAGGAACAATTACGATAACAACTCCTGCAGCACAATATAGTTTTGATAATGGCAATACTTGGACAACCAATCCTGTCGCTACTAATCTTGCCTCTAATTATTATTATATAAAAATTAAAAACGCTTTAGGTTGCGAATCTGATTATCAATATGTTTATATCTATTCAACTCCAAATGTTCCTGCCAATCCAGCGGTTACGTCTGTTCAACCTAGCAGTTGTGGTGCCAAAGATGGTAGTATTACTGTAACCAGCTCTGCCTATTCCTATAGTTTTGACAACGGAATTACTTGGGGTAATAACTCAACTTTAAGCTCTTTGGGGGCTGAAACCTATTTAGTTAAAGTGAAAAACAGCTATGATAGCTGTCCGTCTCCGGCAACTTCAGTCACTTTGAACTCAGTCAATAATTTACTTGCTGCACCAGCCTATAGCACTATCCAGCCCAACTGTGTTACAAATACAGGAACAATTACTATAAATACTGTTGCAGCACAATATAGTTTTGATGATGGAGTAACTTTTACAAATTCAAATTCACTATCAAACTTAATTGTAGGTCCCTATTTGATAAAAATAAAAAATAGTGCAGGTTGTATTTCCTTAGCAAATTCAGTAGTTATTAGTGCTGTTACACCTTTGCCAGCTCCAACTTACACCATTGATCAACCAAGTTGTAAATCTGATACTGGAACTAAAATCAGTATAAAAATTGATACCTCGGCAGCTGAATATAGCCTTGATAATGGTGTTACTTGGACAACCAATCCATTTTTCGATAATTTACAAGCTGATACAGATTACTTCCTTAAAATTAAGGACGCATCAGGTTGCCTATCTAATAACCTAATTGTTCATACTATTGTTCAAAACCCAACACCAAATCCGCCTTCAATAACAATTAGCCAGCCTTCAAGTTGTAACTCATCAACGGGTTTCATAACCGTCAATACATCAGCCTTCCAGTATAGTTTTGATAATGGAGAAACTTGGAGTAGCAGTCCTATTTCATCAGCTTTATCAATGGGAACCTATTTCGTCAGAACAAAAGAAAACAGTAATAGTTGTCCTTCAGAGGCAAAAACAGCCATAATAGATGCACCACCAAATGCTCCTGAAAACCCAACTATAAGTATAACCCAACCCATTAGCTGTGTAAGCCCTTTTGGTTCAATTCAAGTTACTAGTTCAGCTTTTCAATACAGTTTTGATGATGGGAACACTTATTCAGCCAATCCAAATTCTGCATTACTAACTGCAGGAACCTATCTAGTGAAAGTGAAAAATAGTTCAAATTGCGAGTCTAAAACGGTTTCGGCAACAATTATTCCACCAACAGATTATCCACTGGCTCCAACATTTACAATTTTACAACCCGACTGCTCAAACTCAAAAGGAAAGATTACGGTAACTTCTTCAGCTTCAGAATATAGTTTTGATAATGGGATAACTTGGAGTTCCTCCTCAACCTCGAATTTATTGATACCACACAATTATTTGATAAAAATTAAAAACGCAAATGGATGTATTTCCAATGCTTCAACTGCAATAGTTATTCCATTTACCAATTTTACAGTAACTCCAACCGCAACTTCCCCAAAATCTTTCTGTATCCAAGAAAATGCCACTTTAAATTCAATTGCCATCACAGGACAAAATATAAAATGGTATGACGCTTCAATCAATGGAAAGATATTGGCAAACAACACTTTATTACAAAATAGTTCAACTTATTATGCCTCTCAAACCATAAATGGATGTGAAAGCGAAAGAACCTCGGTTTTAATCAATATTCTAAATACACCAGCTCCGACTGGAAATTCTCAACAAAGTTTTTGCTCAAGTCAAAATCCAACTTTAAACTCAATTTTAGCTACAGGATCAAGCCTAAAATGGTATGATAGCCCAACTGCAGTAAGCATTTTGCCAATTTCAACTCCTTTACAAGGTGGTGCGACCTATTATGCTTCACAAACACTAAATAATTGTGAAAGCCCAACAAAATTAGCCGTAACTATTTCGCTTATTTCCACTTTACCCGCAAATAATTATGAAGAATTATTCTGTGATGATTTGAATAATGGCACTGAAACAGTAGATTTAAGCAGTTATAATTCTAAAGTTATTTCAAATACAACTGATTATAATTTTGCATATTACATTTCTCGTTTAGGAGCCGAAAAAGAAACGACAAGCGATAAAATAACTAATTTTTCAAATTACAAATTGGTTTTGGGCGACAATAAAATATATGTTCGCATCAACTCGAATACTACTTGTTTTGCAATTGCAGAATTGAAATTGACCCTTTTTTCCAACCCAATTATTAATATTAACAATACAGTTCCAATCTGTGAAAACAATACCATCAAGATTGATGCTGGAGCAGGTTTTGACAGTTACTTGTGGTCTAATGGAGAAAAAACTTCCTCAATAACAACTTCACAAGTTGGAAATTATACTGTAACGGTAACTCAAAATCACGGAAATATAGTTTGTAACTCAACAAAAAACTTTAAAGTAGTGCTTTCCAATGTTGCTAAAATCACAAATATTGAAACTCGGGATTGGACTGACAACGAAAATATAATCATTGTAAACATTTCAACATCTAGTTTTGGCGACTATGAATATTCTATTGACGGTCTAAATTATCAGACCAGCAATCAATTTACTGGATTAATTAGCGGTGAATATACCGTTTGGGTTCGAGACCAAAACGGCTGTGGAACAACACCTCCATTTGAAGTGTATCTATTAATGTTCCCAAGATTTTTCACGCCAAACGGTGACAATCATAATGACACTTGGAAAATAAAATTTTCAGATAATGAAGTTGGTTTAACAGTAAAAATATTCGACCGTTATGGTAAACTAATCAAAATGTTAAGTAACTCTTCTGATAGTTGGAATGGAACATTTAATGATCAACCACTTCCCTCAACCGATTATTGGTTTGTTGTTACAAGAGCCAACGGACAGCAACTTAAAGGCCATTTTAGTTTGAAAAGATAATTTCATCAAAACTGGTGCTCCCTTTTACTAATCATCAATAATGAGAAAAAAGTCAAGACCGCAGCACCCGATAAATAAAAACCAACATAGGTAAGCCCATAATTTTTTGCCAACCAAATGGCAATCAACGGTGCAAAAGCTGCCCCAATAATTCCAGCAAAATTAAAGGTGAGCGAAGCACCAGAATAACGGACTTGGGTCGGAAATAATTCAGAAAGAAAAGTCCCCAAAGGGCCATAAGTCAATCCCATCAAGGTCA
>DMHA01000166.1 GCA_003449615.1 Flavobacterium sp. | reverse complement strand
AAAATTGCCGTTCTTGTTGGCGATTATTTACTGTCAAAAGGATTGTTATTGTCCATAGATAATGGCGATTTCGATTTACTGAGAATTATTTCAGTTGCAGTTCGCGAAATGAGTGAAGGCGAATTATTGCAAATCGAAAAAGCCAGAAGACTCGATATTACCGAAGACGTGTATTACGAAATTATCCGAAAAAAAACAGCAACTTTAATTGCTGCTTGTTGTGCCTTGGGTGCAAAATCGGTGATTGAAGATGAAATCCAGGTTGAGAATATGCGAAAATTTGGCACACTAATCGGAATGGCTTTTCAAATCAAAGACGATTTATTCGATTATACCGAAGATGCCATTGGCAAACCCACAGGAATCGACATCAAAGAACAAAAAATGACTTTACCTTTGATTCACGTTTTGAACAATTGCACTCCCAAAGAAAAATCGTGGCTCATCAATTCCATCAAAAACCACAATAAAGACAAGAAGCGAGTAAAAGAAGTAATTGCTTTTGTGAAAGACCATAACGGACTACTTTATGCCGAACAAAAAATGTCTCAATTCCAACAAGAAGCACTGTTGCTTTTAGATATTTACCCAAAATCGGAGTTTAGAGACGCCTTGATTTTGATGGTGAATTATGTGATTGAGAGGAAGAAGTAGGACACATAGTTTTAGGGCATTTCCAAAAACAGGATTCAGTAGAAGAAATACAAAATAAATTAGTAAACAGACATATTTAAAAACCTTTTAAATCTTAAATGTTTTTGGATTAATTTTAATTTCAAAATCCTAAGTTTAATTTCATAAAAATCTAGTAAATTTAACACAATAAAAAAATTAATATGTCAAACTTGCTCCAAGCGATAAAATTAATAGTAGAAAATCCAATTATCAAAGTAAAAGATTATTATACTGGTCGAAATAGAGCAAACTCCGTTGGAGAAGCTTTTGAAAATTATATCAAAGATGTTTTTGCAAATTCATTCAATTTGTCTGAAACCGATAGGCTACAAAAGTTTAATGATGTTTTTTCATATCTAGGAAATCAAAATAATCCTCCTGATATAATTCTAAGAAATGGCGATGCAATTGAAACAAAAAAAGTTCAAAGTCCTTCAAGTGCTTTGGCTTTAAATAGTTCCTACCCAAAAGACAAACTTTTTGCTAATAGCCCAATGCTTACCCAAGCTTGTAAAAAATGTGAAGATTGGTCTGAAAAAGATATTATTTACATTGTAGGTCATACAAACGACACTGACATTAAATATTTATGGTTTGTTTATGGAGATTGTTTTTCTGCCGATAAAGCTATTTACGAAAAAATTAAGAAAACTATTTCTTCAGGAATTAGGGAAATACCCGATGTTGAATTTACAGAAACGAATGAATTAGGTAAAGTAAAAAAAGTTGATCCTTTGGGTGTAACCGATTTGCGTATTCGTGGAATGTGGCACATTGAAAATCCACATAAAATTTTCTCGTATCTTAATAAAATTGATGCAACAGCAAAGTTTCAAGTTCTTTGTTTGATGAAAACTGAAAAGTTTAATTCATTTCCAAATGCTGATAAAACTGCTCTTCAAAATCTCACTAAGGACAATTATTTTTTTGAAGATACTCAAATCAAGAATCCAAATAATCCTGCTCAATTATTGGATTGTAAATTAATAACGTTTAAAGTCAATTAATATGAAATTAGCAACATTTTTCGCTGGTGCAGGTGGTTTAGATTTAGGTTTTTCAAAAGCTGGATTTAATGTTATTTGGGCAAATGAATACGATAAATCTATCTGGGAAACCTACGAAAAAAATCATAAAGGCGTTTATTTAGACAAACGTAGTATTACAGATATTCCTACTAATGAAGTTCCAGAGTGTGATGGAATTATTGGGGGACCACCTTGTCAAAGTTGGTCTGAAGCTGGAGCAATGAGAGGAATTGGCGATAAAAGAGGACAACTTTTTTATGATTTCATTAGAATTCTTGCAGACAAGCAACCTAAATTTTTTCTTGCTGAAAATGTGTCTGGAATGCTTTTGGCAGCTCACGGAAATGCGTTAGAAAACATTAAAAGTATGTTTCGTGAATGCGGATATAATTTATCTTTTCAAATGTTGAATGTGTCTGATTATGGAGTGCCACAAGATAGAAAAAGAGTTTTCTTTGTTGGCTACCGTACTGATTTAGGAATAGAATTTGAGTTTCCAACTCCAACTACTTTAAAAGATAAAATTCCTTTAATAAAAGCAATTGGCGATCTAAAAGACAATGTTTTACCTGCACAAAAAGGTAACATTTCAAATGGTGAGAATTGTCTATTTTCCAATCACGAATATATGACAGGTGGATTTTCTACTATTTATATGTCTAGAAATAGAGTTCGTTCTTGGGATGAAGTTTCTTTCACAATTCAAGCTGGAGGTCGTCACGCTCCTTGTCATCCACAAGCTCCAAAATTCAAATTTGTTGAACAAAATTTAAGAATTTTTGTTCCTGGAAAAGAAGATTTGTATCGTAGATTAAGTGTCAGAGAGTGTGCAAGAATTCAAACTTTTCCTGATAATTTCAAATTCTATTACAAAAATATTGCTGATGGTTATAAAATGATAGGTAATGCTGTTCCTGTTCGTATGGCAAGAGTCTTGGCTAATAAAATTTTAAATGATTTATCTCTTGTTGAAAGTATCCAAAGTCCAAAAATAAAACGGTGGGAAACAGTGTCGGGTATGATTGATAATTCTGTTATTTCAGTATAGTAAAATCATTCTATTTTAATAACAATTTCAATAGCAATAAAAATTTCAACAACAATCTATAAAATAATAAAAACTCAAATTGATTTCAAAAACCACCATAGATACTGTTTTCG
>DMHA01000115.1 GCA_003449615.1 Flavobacterium sp. | reverse complement strand
GAAACAAATAAAGCAGCTGATGGTGCCAAAGTGCGGCAGAGTGAAATTTTAGTTCATAAAAAAAACGACACTTGGAAGGAGTGTCGTTTTTTGGAAAATTTAATAATTTGTTATTGAGTTTCTTCAGTTGTTTCAAATGATTTTTTTAGAATTTCAAACATTTCTTTGCCGTGTTCATCTGCCTTTGAAATAGTCCATCCATTAGTATCTTCTTTTGCTTTAACATACATTAGAAGTAATTTAATACTTTCTAATGAAATTTTTCCTTCTAACTGATTCTCAATTCTAGCAAATTTAATGTTTTCGTCATCATTACTTTGGGTGGAATTAAAGCTGGTTGAAATCATTGCTAGGTTACCAAATGAATCAAGATTATTAGTCCAATCTTCCTTAGGTTTGATTGAAGGATTTTGTGGATGTAAATGTTCTATTGAACGATTTGGGCGGAAAGTATAATTTTTGATTGCCTCATTAATCTTGGAATTTGCTATCTCTTTCCATTGTTCCCACAAATAATAATCTAAACGCCAAAACCAGTAGCGGTCTATATTTCCGTAGGTTAACGAATCAATATTATCAATATTATGACGAATATTATCTTTCTCTTTAAACAATTCAAGAAGTTCATTAGATGAAAATTGTCGATTTTTATCTAAAGTTAATAAAATTTCTGGCAGCCAAATGTTAAACGAAATACTGACGTATAACATTGATTGATACTGAATTAGTTTATCATATTTTTGAAAATTCAAAGTATAAGTAATTGAATTCTGATTGTTATTGCTCACTTTAATAATGAAATAATCAAATAAAACACGATATTTCAACAAGTTATCAAAAAACTGTTGTACCTCTGAGTCTTCTAATATTTTAAAAGTTTCTTGTAATTTATGAATATTAAAAAAATTAGCAATTTCTCTTGTTTTTTCACCTTTTTGTAAATAAAGAACTAATAGTAAAAATTCGGAAAACGAAATTATTGAATGTTCTCCAGTCGCTCGATTTATTGATGTTGGTGCTTTATCAATTGGTTTTAAATCTTTTATTTTTTTACTTTCAGTATTTTCGTTTCCTACAAAATTAAAATTATTAAATAATTTATTCAAATCAGTTATTTCATTTAACGCTTTAATTTGTCTAGTATTAAATTGTTCAATATTTTCATCATATTTCTGACGAATTATTGATTCATCCATATCGGAAACAGCATTCCAGATTTTTGTATACAATTCTTTATCAGCTTCTTTATTAAGTTTCTTAAGTAAATTAACTTTTAAAATTTCGTGATTTTCAAGCCCTTTTCCGGAAGCATTCATTGCTTCAAAATAACGATTCAAATCAGTTGACTTATAAGTTTCCGGTAAATAAGAAATAAAAAATGTCATTTTTTCAAACACATATTGTACGAAATATTCCTTCTCTTTTTGTCCAAATTTTGACACAAATGATTCAATTATATCAATTGCTTTATTCATTTTTTTGTTTACGTAATTTTCTGTACTTTCTATACTTAAAATTTTATTTTTCAGAAAATCAGCATCATTTTTACGAGCAAAAAACTTTAAGCGTGTTTGTTGTTCCGTATTATTGTTACTGACAAAATTTTTCCAATTGTCGTTGTTAAAGGCTATTCCCATTAGCATCATAACCGTAAAACGTTGTTGCCCGTCCACAAGGTCTAAAACATTATTATTCTTGTAGACTGTAAGCATTCCAATATAATAAGGCTCTTCTGGGTTTTTCTGAAAGCTTGTTAATAAATCATTTAAAAGTTGTTCTATTTGAGGTTTTTCCCATTCAAAAAGACGTTGATATAGTGGAATAGAAAAATTAATTTCTGATTCCGCAATTTCAATTGGTGTATATTTAGTTTTGTTCATTTATTATAAAGTTTTGAGTTTTTCAATGGCAATACTTCTATTTAGTTCGTTGTGAATATTTAACTCACAATTACTATATCGCTGTCTAATTCCTGTTAAACCTTGCGGTTTTGGTGTTTTTTTAATTGTATTAATAGCTTCGGCAAGAAAAAATGTTGGAGATGTTGCTTGTTCAATCATAAACACAATTTCTGCATCACCAGCATATTGCAATAACCCTCTTAAACTTGATCGTCCAAGCCCATATCTATGTTGTGAGATTATTTTTATGATACAAACTAAAGCATCACTTAAATAAATAATTCCAAATTTTAAATAATATGCAAACAATAAGCTTTCAATTACATCTCTGTACCACCAATTAGTTTCATAAGAAAGATGTTTTCTTAAAATTATAATTTCTTGCGTTTGTGAAAAAACTTTATACTGAAATACAAAATGTTCAGCATAGGCGAAAAAATGGCTACCACCTTGTATTGATTCATTAAATTTAAATTGTTCTCCAAAAGGAGGAATATCATCAATAGTTACTGCGGCTTCAAATTCGGTTTTAACCTTAAACTTTTCATCTTCGCTCCAAACTCTTTTTCTCATCCATTTTCTAAGCCTAAATAAATAAGTTCCGAAAGTGTGATTTATTTTTTTGTCAATTATTTCGTCACCCGAACTATTGAGTAAATTATCCCAGCGGTCTGCAAGATGAATTGCTTGTGCTTCTATATGAACAAATCTTAAATGATGAGCTTTCAATAATTCATAGTCTGTCAAGGCTTTTCCTCTTGAATTTTGATTGGAGAAAAATGTATAGGCAAGATCTAAATTTTCACTATCTATTACAAGAACGCTAAACTGTATGTTTTTTAACAAATTTCCAACATCTATGCTGTTGTTAGCGATATAATTGTTTATGAGATATTGGTTGTAACCTATGAAATGTTGTGCTACACTAGATTCAAAACTTGCATTCAATAATGGAGATTCTTCTCCTAATGTTTTTAATATTAGTGTCAAAGTAACCAAACGCTGTTGTCCATCAACTATGTTTAATAAATAAACACCATTTTCAACCTTATTCCGATGTAAAATAATGCAACCTAAGTGATAAGGCTTGTTAGTAAATGTGGAAATATCATCTAACAATTTGAAGACATTTTTTTCTTCCCAGCAATATATTCTTTGATAATCAGGAATTGAAAGATTTCCTTCAAATTGATTTCCTTCAACTTTAGATTTGAACAATTCTCCAAGTGTTTTGGTTTGTAATTCAACTTTTTGACTCATATAATTTTTAAGTTATTATTTTTTCGTAAATCTAATCAATTATTTTCAATCCTTTCCTACAAATTCCCCAAATATCTCAACCACAACTTCGCACAAGCCTGAGCATCACTCAACGCATCGTGATGATTCAGTGGTATGTTATGTTCTTGGCACAAATCAGCTAAATTTGACCTATAAATTTTATAAGTGCAGTATTTATTATAGGCAGGAATCGGTAATCCATAATGAAAAAGTGTTTTATCTAAAACAGGAAAATCAAAACTAAAACCATTGTGTGCCACCACGTTTTTGCCTTCTATAAAGGGAGCTACTAAATGCCATATTTGGTCGAAAGTGGGTTCGTTTTTTGTCATTGCAGGTGTTATGCCGTGAATGTCTATAAAATCTGACCAATAATAATTATTAGGAGGTTGCACCAATAAATTAAGCGAATGGGTAATAATACCCTCTTCTACTTGCACTAATCCAACTTGGCAAATGCTATTTCTGTAACCGCTAGCGGTTTCAAAATCTATTGCGGTAAAGTTTTTCATTCTTGATACAAATTTGTCATTTCGCTAACTCTTGCTTTCATTGTTTTAATGAAACTTTCGGGCGATAAAACTTTTACTTTGTTACCATATCGCAGCAGTTCCATTATAAAATCGTGAGTAAGACAAATGTACATTTCGAACGTTACAGCATCTTCAGTTTCTGCAATAATGCGTTGGGAATCGTGCAAAGGAAAAGTCTTGATGTACCTTCCTTGCATTGTAGAAAACTGCAAAATCACTTTTTCGGCTGGCATATCTCGTAAAATTCCAAAAGCATTTCGGAACTCTTTTTCTACATCAAAGACAAAAGGTTTAAACTTGGTATCGGTAATTTTTAAATTCGAGATTCGGTCTAATCCAAAGGTTTTTACGGTATTGCTACTTATTTCTAAACACACCAAATACCATCGTTGTTGCGATTCCTTGATGGCAATGGGTTTTACTTCACGCTGGGTGCTAAAATCCTCCCAATGTTTTTGATGAGTAAATTGCAGGATAAAACGGTTTTGAATGGCGTGAATGATGCCGTGAATAAGTTCCGTTCCCAATGATTTTCGTTTTTCGAGAAACACACTTGGCGACAATTTATTTCCCTCTTGCAAGGCGTGATGAATCGAAAAAGCTTCAATCATTCTAGTTACCGAATGATCTCCGATTTCTTCTTCATTGATAGCGTAGGTTTTGTCTTTTCGGTCAAAGTAAATGTCAATCCCGAAAAGAGTAGCAATATCTTTCTTGTCCCGCTCAAAAGTTCGCACCGAATACTCAAAACTGGTATCGATATCGTCCTTTTCTAATTTTCGCAATACATAGTCTTGCAACTCGTTGAAAGTACTCGGCCTGCTCCGCAAGCGGTCTATTACGTACAAATACCTTTTGAAATAGATTAATTTTGACATAGTTTTTTTTGATTTATTTTTCAAAGATAATTCATTTGTCTGCCATTTTATGACGGAGTAAAATTATTCATCAATTTAGTTGTATTTGGACAAATTTTCAAACGAACTTTTTGAACCATCAAATTTTACTCTAATGCTATCAAGGCTTCCATTAGTGTTTTTGGCAACTATTATATCAGCTTCTCCAGCTGTTGGTGATTGTTCATCGTCATCCCATTCTTCTATTTTGTAATATTCAGGTCGGTATAAAAGCAAAACTAAATCGGCATAAGTATCTATAGGAGCATATTTCCGTACATCGGCCAATGTTGGGCGTTTAGAATAATAGTACTTTTCCTTTTCTTTAGGCAATCTGGAATCAAAAAGCACAACTATCGCAATAGTATATTTTGTAGCCAGTTGTTTTAATTGAAATGTGATTTTAGTCAATTCTCTCTTATTTAAAACTTTACCAACTTGGTCTTTTTTATTTTTGGAAATTAATTGCAAGGAATCGATCACAATTATTTCAGCAAAATCAGGAGGAGAACACAAAAGAGAATCTTCAATATCGGACACGGTTAGAAATGGGTAGTCATATACATACAAAGGCAAATTTTCTAATTCCGCCGTTTTTTTGGAAACAAGTTCGATTTCATTTTCGTCGAGCAATCCCAAACGCAACCTTTCTGCCGAAATATTGGTTTGTTGAGAAATAATCCGCTTCATCAATTGTTGCGAAGACATTTCTAAGGAGAAAAAAGCGGTGGGGCATTGATTTTCAAAGACCAGTTTTCTAATCAAGGATATTGCAAATGAAGTTTTTCCCATTCCTGAAACTCCACCTATCAATATTAAATTGGAAGGTTGAAAACCTTTGGTAATAGCATCCAGTTTATCAAACCCAGAAGGAATTCCGGCAATGTGATGTTCGCTTTTGGCAATGGAGTTTAATCTCTCTTTAAACTCTTTACTAATTTCACTTAACGTTTTATATTCCATAAAATCCATAGTTTTTTTTAGCAAAGAAAATGGTTCAGTATGCCAAAAGATGGCGGAGAAAAAAGGTTTTATGAAAAACAAAAAGACATCG
>DMHA01000252.1 GCA_003449615.1 Flavobacterium sp. | reverse complement strand
TCTTGAAAAAAATCATCACTTTTAATGAATTCATAGAATATTCCAGAATTTAACAACAGTAACATTCCTTTTGCAGCTTGGGAGTCTTGGTAAGCAAAAAAACCTTCCGAGGCGGGAAATAATTCGATACTATCTACTTTCCTTCCAATCAAGTTTTCAAATTTGGCGCGATACGGTTCATAATTGACGCCACCATAAATAAACAAATTGAAGTTTTTGAAGATTTCTCCAACTGGCTTTTTGCCTTTTTGCGAAAGCTTTTCAAAATACATTTGTACCCAAGAAGGAATTCCAGAAATAACAGTCATATTCTGGTCGAAAGTTTCTTCGACTATCGCATTTACTTTGGTTTCCCAATCTTCGATGCAATTGGTTTCCCATGAAGGTAATCGGTTTTTTTGTAAATATTTCGGAACAAAATGCGCCACAATTCCGGATAATCTTCCCAATTTCACACCGTTTTTTTCTTCGAGAATTGGACTTCCTTGCAGGAAAATCATTTTCCCATCGACAAAATCGGCGTTTCCGGTTTCGTGAATGTAATGCAGAATAGCATTTCGTGCTGCTTCAATGTGAAATGGCATCGATTCTTTGGTCAGCGGAATGTATTTGGCTCCCGATGTGGTTCCCGATGTTTTGGCAAAATACAACGGTTTGCCTTTCCAAAGCACATTTTCTTCGCCATTTACCACTTTATCAATATAGGGTTTCAAGCCTTCATAATCGCGAACGGGAACGTTTTTGGCAAAATCTTCAAAAGTGTTGATTTGGTCAAAATGATGGTCCATCCCAAATTGGGTTCTTTTCGCTTGACGGATTAATTCCTCGAAAACCCGATGCTGAGTTTCAATTGGATTATTTGCCCACGTTTGCGTTTTTCGATAGATTATTTTGGCAAAAAGTTTAGCAAAAAAAGGTTTTAAAGACATTCGATGGGGGTTATTTTTTTTTCGCTTTTGATGCGTTGGATTTGGAATTTTTTTCTTCTGTGGCTACTTCTTTTCGGAGTTCCAATTCTTCTTCAGAAGGAGATAAATCGACTGCAGGTTGAGCTTCAACTGTTGAAGAAAGAATAGAATCTTTATTGAATTTGGCATATTCCAATTTGCCAGTCAATACTTTTTGAATGGATTTGATATAGGCTTCGTTTTGCTTCAAAGCTATGGTCAACGAATCGGATTTAAGGGCCAATTCGGTAGCGTCTTTTTTCAATTGAGAGGAAGAATATCCTGGAATAAATTCCCGTAAAGGAGTGAAAGCAATAATAAAAGTAGTAAAAGTAATCAACAAAATAGCACCCGTAGTGGCTGCTACAAAAACATTCATCAAATTGAGTTTGAAGGAAAAAAGCTCTTCAAATGTTTCATCGTTCAAAATAACCAAGCGGTTTTTTGTGAATAATTTTTTGTGAAGTTTTCTTCGTTTAAGCCTGTTTTCTGACATATTTTGCGTTTATGATACAAATATAATAATAAATGCAATCATTCGCTTGTTTTCTTGTTGGTGTTTGTATTTAGATTTAACGGAAAAAATTTGCTTATAAATCCAAATAATATCTTAAAATGATTTAAGGTTAAGTAATTCTATTTACCTTTGTCTCAAGAATTAGTACAAATTTGCTTCGGCAATAAATTATTATATTATGGGAAGAATAGGTTTAACAGAAATACTGATAGTTTTGGCTGTTGTTTTGTTACTTTTTGGTGGTAAAAAAATTCCAGAATTAATGAAAGGTTTGGGTAGCGGAATCAAAGAATTCAAAAATGCTGCTAAAGATGACCAACCAGCGAATAAAAAAGCAGACGAACCTAAAGAATAGATTTTCTTTAAATTCCAATTTTTTAGATTCCAAACTCCAAACAATTAATTTGTTGGGGTTTGGGATTTTGTTTTAAATTTTATTCTAATTTCAAAACTTCTTCAATTATTTTTTGCTTGCAGGTTTCCCAGTTGAAATCTTTGAACATTTTGGGTTGTAGTTGCGAATTGGCATCTTCAAAATAGGTTAAACTTTTTTGAACCATAAAAACGGAACCATCGTGATATTTTTTTTTGTAAAAAGATAAAATATCTTCGAGTGGATATTCATTCAATAAAAAGTACAAATCAATAAAATCTTTTTTGCTTCCTCGACCTGCAATAGCGTTTAATTTCATTGCGGCAATATCTTTGGTAGAAATCATTCTAATATTTTCTACAAACAAACAATCTGAAAGTAGTGGATATTTATAGTTTACAAAGTCTACTTTAACATCGTCGATTTTTGTAATCAAAATATTTTTTGTGCTTTGTGCTACATTTACTTCTCCAAATTCAGAAAGTTTTTCAATAAATAGTTCGGGGTTAATTTCTGAATTTCCAAATAAATCAATATCAATTGAATTTCGATGACCCATTTGTAAAGCTAATGCTGTTCCTCCAACTAAATTAAAATCTGAAAATAGTTTTTCAGACATAATTTTTTTTAAGAGTTCCATAAGTTCGGGTACAACTGTCTGTGTTTGTAACATCTAAATTCGGTTTTGTCAATTTTAAAAATAGCAGATAAATAAGAAAGCGTTACGGCATCAAGACTTCTTAAATTTAGAGAAACATTTTTAATGGTTTCTAATCCGTAAAGTTCTTTTAAAAGTTTCCAATCTTTAATAAATCCATATTCTAAAACCTTATGTATAAGATGAGACTTGTGCTTTTCAAAATCAAAATCATTCAAATCTACATCCCAAAAAAGATACTGCGAAAAGTCGTTTATGGTTATTTCTTTCTTCATAAAACAAAGGTAGCTTTTTTTTAAATTTCCAATACCAAAAAATTCCAAATTCCAAATGTGTTAATTGGAGTAAATCTCGAAAATATAACTTTCAATAGAATTAATAAACGATGTTATTTGGTTGTTGAATTCTATAATTTTTTTGGTTTTTAATAACTATGATGCAAAAGCAATTTTAGTCATACTATCACGATACGCCGCAAATGAAAGTGTTGCAATTATTTTTTGTTTATCTAAAACCGAAAATCTTCAATAATTTCTTCAATTATCATTCCGGATGCAAGGTAAAACAAAACATCTGAAAATGTAATTCTTGTGCCAGAAACACAAGGTTTTCCGCTTCTAATTTCTGGATTTATACTGATGTGTTTTTGCCAATTTTCCATAATCAATTGATTTAATGTTCAAATTTAATCCGTTATTTTATTCTTCGTTATAGTTCCATTTTCAACCATTTGCAAACACTTTTAAAAAAAAGGAAAAAAGTAAACCAAAACCGAAATCCCGATAATTTTCGGGATGAACCATAGAAAAAATCACACGAATTCTTATGAAATTCGTGTGAATAAATTTTAGAATATTTTAATTGGTGCTAATCCGTAATCCAAAAAGATTCTGTGGCGGCTAAAAAACCTCCGTTAAAGTTAGAACCCTAAACCCTTTAAAACACTAATTACATCCCTTTAAATGTTGTTCCTAAAGCCAATAAAACAAAGCCTATCAATAATAGCCAATAATTATATACTGAAACAAATGGGATGTTAGCAAAATGACCTGCTATTCCTGCTATTCCAGATATCATTGCAATTAGCCAAATCATTGTTTTTGGTGAAGATGGTTTCATAATTCATTTTTTTTTGTTAAACATTATTTTTTATATAAAATATCATTCTTTGTTATATGCTCATAACGGTTTTTGGAATCCTAAATACTTTATATTTCGCTTTAAAATTAAAAAATAAAAACCAAATAAAAAATTATTCTTCTATTTATTTAATTCCATTGCTTATGATTCATTCCAAATTGGAATTTGGAATTTCTTTTTTGGAATTTTTAAATTACCATCGTCAACTGAATTCTCTTTCTATCTTCATCCACTTCAACAACTTTTACGGTAACGTGTTGGTGCAATTTGACCACTTCATTCACATCGCTCACAAAACCTGCTTTGAGTTGGGAAATGTGAACCAAACCACTTTCTTTCAAACCAATATCAACAAAACAACCAAAATTGGTAATGTTGTTGACAATTCCTGGCAAAATCATTCCAGTTTTCAGGTCTTTAATGGTTTTTACATTCGGGTCAAATTCAAAGATTTTGGCTGACTTTCTAGGATCTAATCCTGGTTTTTCGAGTTCTTTGACGATGTCTTTTATTCCTAAAATTCCAATTTCTGATGTTATATAATTTTCGGGTTTGATTATTGCTGTTTTTTCCTTATTGGCGATTAAATCATTGACAGACAATTTCAAATCTTTTGCCATTTTTTCGACAATTGGATAGGCTTCGGGATGTACTGCCGAATTATCTAATGGATTTTTTCCGTCTTTAATTCGAATAAAAGCAACGCCTTGTTGATAGGCTTTTTCGCCCAATCGAGGCACTTTTTTCAGCTGTTTTCTATCTTCAAATGGGCCGTTTTCCGAGCGATATTGTACGATATTTTCGGCCAGCTTCTCTCCTATTCCACTCACATAACCCAACAAATGTTTGCTCGCCGTGTTGATGTTTATTCCCACTGAATTTACGCAACGAATTACGGTATTGTCCAACTCTTCTTTTAGTTTTGTTTGATCCACATCGTGCTGGTACTGCCCCACTCCTATTGCTTTTGGGTCGATTTTTACCAATTCCGCCAAAGGATCAGAAAGTCTTCTGCCGATAGAAACCGAACCTCGAACTGTCACATCGTAATTGGGGAATTCTTCTCGAGCAATTTTCGAAGCCGAATAGACCGAGGCGCCCGCTTCGGAAACGATGAAAACTTGGACGGGTTTGGCTCCGCCCTGTTCGCCTGCGGCTCGAGTTTCGAAAGCAATTTTCTTGATAAAGAATTCGGTTTCTCTCGAAGCCGTTCCGTTCCCGATGGAAATCGCATCGATTTGATAGGCATTAACCATCGATTTTATCTTTTTCATCGCCATAGCGGTTTCGTTCTGTGGTGCGTGTGGATAAATGGTTTCATTGTACAGCAAATCGCCTTTTTCGTCCAGACAAACCACTTTGCAACCGGAACGAAATCCTGGATCAATCGCCAAAATTCTTTTTTCGCC
>DMHA01000011.1 GCA_003449615.1 Flavobacterium sp. | reverse complement strand
CACCTTCGGCAATAAAATCGGCACAAGCCCATCCTAAATCCTTCCCAAAGGGAAGGACTTCCTCAACTGACTTCACAGATGGTAAAGTATTCAAAGTTGAGAGTATTTGTTCTAAAACACTTTTAACATTTCCGATAACTTCCTCATTTTTAAAGCGAATTACTTTAAATCCAAATTCATTTTCGAGTATTTCAGTTCTTAATCGATCAGCCTCAACTATTTCAGGTCTTAAATGGTAACCTCCATCCACTTCTATAATCAACTTTCTATCTAAACAAACAAAATCAGCAATAAATTGGTCAATGATATGTTGCTTTCTAAATTTAAAATTTTCGAGTTTTTTTCCTTTTAAATTTACCCATAATGCTTTTTCTGCCTCGGTTGGATTCTTTTTATTTTTTTCTTTTAATTCTTTCAGTAAAGGATAAATTGATGCTCTTGCAGTTTCATATTTATTCTCTTTGGGAAGTCCTTCCCTTTGGGAAGGATTTATTATGGAGGTTCTTTCTCCCTCCCTTTGGGAGGGTTGGGGTGGGCTTTCAAAAGGATAATGCCATTGCGCATAAGGCATTGAACCGGAATCAAACCAAACGTCAATCAAATCAGCTTCGCGTTTCATTGGTTTTCCAGAAGCAGAAACCAAGGTAATTTCATCGACTACATTTTTATGTAAATCCACCAAATCATAATTTGCTTCATCCATATTTCCAATTTCAAACCCTTTGAAAGGATTTTCTTTTTGGAAACCAGCCGCGATAGATTTTTCTATTTCGTTGTATAATTCTTCCACCGAACCAATCAAAATTTCTTCTGTTCCTTCTTCGTTTCTCCAAATTGGCAGTGGAATTCCCCAAAAACGAGAGCGAGATAAATTCCAGTCGTTGGCATTTTTCAACCAATTACCAAAACGACCTTCGCCAGTTGCTTTTGGTTTCCAATTGATAGTTTCGTTCAAATCGAACATTCTGTCACGAACTTTGGTAATTTCTATAAACCAAGAATCTAATGGATAATACAAAATGGGCGTGTCAGTTCTCCAGCAATGTGGGTAACTGTGTACGTATTTCTCTACTTTGAAAGCTTTATTTTCTTCTTTTAATTGGATGGCAATTTCCACATCGACCGAGCGTTCTGGTGCCTCACCATCAATATAATATTCGTTTTTAACGTATTTTGCTGAATAACTTCCTAAACCATCGATAAATTTTCCTTGCAAATTGACCAACGGAACTGGGTTTTTGTTTTCGTCTAAAACCAACATTGGTGGCACTTCAGGAATGGCTTCTTTGGCTACTTTAGCATCATCCGCACCAAATGTTGGAGCGGTATGTACAATTCCTGTTCCGTCTTCGGTGGTTACAAAATCTCCTGAAATTACTCGGAAAGCATTTTGTGGGTTTTGATATGGCAAAGCCAAAGGCATCAATTGTTCGTAACGAATTCCAACTAAATCTGAACCTTTGCATTTAGCTAAAATTTGGTAGGGAATCTTTTTATCTCCTTCTTTGAAATTTTCAAAATCAATAGCTTCGTTACTTTCGAAAAATCCTTTCGAAAATTGTTTTGCAACCAGGTTTTTGGCCAAGACCACGTTAGAAGGTAAAAAAGTATATTGATTAAAAGTTTTAACCAACACATAATCGATTTTTGGTCCGACTGTCAAGGCCGTGTTACTTGGTAAAGTCCAAGGTGTTGTCGTCCAAGCCAAGATATGAACGTCTCCAAAATCTTGAAGAAAACTTGGTAAAGTTTCGTTCAATACTCTGAATTGGGCAACTATCGTTGTATCGGTTACATCACGGTAACTTCCTGGCTGATTAACTTCGTGCGAAGATAATCCTGTTCCTGCTTTTGGAGAATAGGGCTGAATGGTGTACCCTTTGTACATCAAATCCTTGTTATAGATTTGTTTCAACAACCACCAAACGCTCTCCATATACTTGGATTTGTAAGTGATGTACGGATCTTCCATATCGACCCAATAGCCCATTTTTTCGGTCAAATCGTTCCACACATCGGTGTAACGCATCACGGTTTTTTTGCAAGCTTCGTTGTATTCTGCTATGGAAATTGTTTTTCCTATGTCTTCTTTGGTAATGCCTAATGCGGCTTCGGTGCCTAATTCTACTGGCAAACCGTGCGTATCCCAACCCGCTTTTCGCTTTACTTGGAATCCTTTTTGGGTTTTATAACGGCAAAATATATCCTTAATGGCACGAGCCATTACGTGGTGAATTCCCGGCAATCCATTAGCCGAAGGCGGCCCTTCAAAAAATACGAATGGTGAGTTGCCCTCGCGAGTGGTTATACTCTTCTCGAATATGTTATTTTCTTTCCAAAAATCAAGCACTTCCGATGCCACTGTGGGCAAGTTAAGTCCTTTGTATTCAGTAAATTTTATGCTCATTGTATGCTTTTCTTAAATCGTGGTGCGAAAGTAGTAAATAGTTTTCAGATTTCAGATTTCAGATTTCAGTTTTTATGGATATGAAAATAAAAGCTGCTAATAAAAACATTTGTCAACTATTTTTCATCATCATCCAATTCGAAAAAATCATTAACTGATTTTCCAAATAACCTTGATAATTTGAGTGCCAAAACTGTTGATGGCACAAAACGATTGGTTTCAATTGAATTTATGGTTTGCCGAGAAACTCCTATTTTTTCTGCTAATTCTTCTTGAGTAATATTTAAAATAGCGCGTTCTATTTTTAGTCTATTATTCATTGTACGCTTTTTTTAACTTCCTGAAAGTAAGAATCTGCGTGCATAATAAAACCCCAAATATTGGAATATCCTTAATAGCTTCCATTTTTGGGGTTTTAGAAAAACTAAATGAAATTATATAAAATATAAATGGTAATGACAAATAGCCTATTACTGTGGCAATAACAGCGTAATGGTAAGACTGCATCCTGATTTTTGCGATTAACTCATCTTCTACTTTTTCCTTAGAAATTGCAATTATGAGCAAACTTAAAATAATTACAGTAGAACCTATCCTTTGAAATAAATCTTGATATTTATTATTTTCTAAATAGATTGAGATTAGTGGAACTGAAAAGAATGAAACGATAAATAGTATTAATCCAATAATTTTAAACCTATTGGGTAATTGATAACTTGTAGTTTTATCAATCTTTTCAATATCTCCTTCCGGTTTTGATTTTATTTCCATAAAAAAATATATTAAAGTTTGTTTTCCATAAAGCACAACAAACTTGATTAAAAGACAAATATATTTTACTTTATAATACGAAATTAAATTTTAACAAAAAATTTAATCTTTAACTAAAAACTTCCTTCAAAACCTCCAAAGATTTTGGCTTTTTGAATCCGTCGAGATGAAAAGTGAAGTAATCAATAAGTATTTTCAAGACGATTTGCCTTTCGATGACGTGGAAGGTTTTCTGGTCGTTATCGAATTTTAGAGGAATGAGTTTTTTGAAAAGATTGGTTTCGTGTTCTGTGAGTGAACCAATGCCGTGAAATGGCGTAAAAACCCCCTCATTAGCATCGAAAAAAGGGAATTCCATTTCGGAAATATCGGGATAAAAACCCAAATATTTTGTCATTTCTAGCATTAAAATCAAATGAAAATTTGCCGTTTCGTCGTTATTATCGAGCCAAAACAAAGCCGTTTCCAAAAAGGCAAAAAGGTGTTCGTTTTTCTCTTCTTCGTGAATGGAATGGTGCAAAATTTCGGAAATAAACATCACGATTGTACTCTTGAAAATATT
>DMHA01000111.1 GCA_003449615.1 Flavobacterium sp. | reverse complement strand
CAGGGTAGGGGTAAGCTGCCCTCCATTTATGGACCATACATCAGGAGTTAACTCAAAGCGTTTGATTTTTTCCCAATTTCCGAATTTTTCGTTCATAATATCAATTTCCTCTTGAATTCTTTCAATTACTTTTGGATTTGAGATAATTTCTTCATTTGTATTGCCAACAGTAATTCCGTGTAATTTTTCCCAAGTTTTCAAAAATTCAAAATTAGGTTGAATAAAAGCAGCCGGCATTTTTTGTCCATCGCCAATGACCATAATTTGCTCAATAAAACGGGATTGTTTCATGGCGTTTTCTAATAATTGAGGCGAAATATATTTTCCTCCCGAAGTTTTAAACATTTCTTTCTTTCGATCTGTAATTTTAAGAAATCCATCATTGTCAAATTCCCCAATGTCTCCCGTATGAAAATATCCGTCTTTTAGAGCTTCATTTGTCAAGTTTTCGTCTTTGTAGTAACCTATCATCACATTGGGCCCTTTGCAAAGAATTTCGCCATCATCGGCAATTTTAACTTCTACATTATTAATTAATTTGCCAACAGTTCCCACTCTAAATCCAAAATTCCGTATATCATTTACTGAAATAACTGGCGAGGTTTCAGTAAGTCCGTAACCTTCCATAACAGGAATTTCAGCGGCTGCAAATACTCTGGCAAGTCTTGGTTGCAAAGCGGCACTTCCTGAAACCAATAAATCCAGATTACCTCCCAAACCTTCTTTCCATTTGCTAAAGATGAGTTTTCGCGCTATTTTTAATTGGAATTCATACCAAAATCCGTTGGCTTTGTAGGGTTCATATTTCAATCCTAAATCAATTGCCCAAAAGAATAATTTTCTTTTGATTCCCGTTAGTTGCAATCCTTTAGAATAAATGCTGTCGTATATTTTTTCTAGAAGCCTCGGAACGGCTGTCATTACAGTAGGTTTTACTTCTTTAATATTATCACTAATTTTATCGATAGATTCGCCAAAATATACTGAAACCCCATAATATTGGTACAAATACAAAATCATTCTTTCGAAAATGTGGCAAATGGGTAAGAAACTCAAAGAACGACTTTTTCCTTTCTCGAAAGGGATTCTTGGGGCACTATCCAATACATTGGAAACGATATTGTTATGAGAGAGCATCACGCCTTTTGGTTTTCCTGTTGTTCCAGATGTATAGATTATGGTGGCTAAATCTTCGGGTTTGACATTGTTTTTTCTGTCTTCAACCACATCTTGATTGCTTTGGTCTTCGCCAATTGCTAGTAATTCATTCCAATTTTTGCAACCTTCAATTTCATCAAACGAAAATACTTCCTTTAGATTGGGCAGATTTTGTTTGATTAAATTTAATTTTCGCAATACTTCGGTATCCGATACAAAACAGTAATTTGAACCAGAATGATTCAATATGTATTCATAATCCGTTTCGGATATTGTGGGATATATTGGAACATTTTGTGCGCCAATTTGCAAAATTCCAATATCCATAATGTTCCATTCGGTTCTATTATTGGTGGAAATTACTGCAATTTTATCATCTTTTTGTACGCCCATTTTTAACAATGCTCTGGAAATTGCATTGGCTTTTGCAATATATTCTTCGGTGGATGTTTTTACCCAAACTCCGTTATACTTGGTTACCAAAGCATCTGGAATGTTGTAATGCTCCAATTGGAAATAAGGAAAATCAAATAATCGGGTAATTGCTGTCATTTGGAAATTTATTAATTTAATGCAAATTAGTAAAAAAAATGATTTTTTTATCTTTATTCCAAAAAAAGACTTGAAAAAAAATAATATCATTTTTTTTATGTGTTTTTATGTTGTAAAATGAATCCATTTTTTTTCAATTATTTTTTTTAAATAATGAATATATTTGAATCTGAACTGATAAAAAACAATTATTTTGATTCCAATTTAAAACATATTTCTATTCTTAAATCCTTATTTTTGCAATCAACAGAAATTTTTATGCAGAAATACATCGACCAACTTAATGAAGCCCAACGCGAACCCGTACTCCAAAAAGATGGGCCAATGATTATTATTGCTGGTGCTGGTTCTGGCAAAACACGTGTGTTGACCATTCGGATTGCCTATCTGATGAGTTTGGGTGTGGATGCTTTTAGTATATTGTCTTTGACTTTTACCAACAAAGCGGCACGCGAAATGAAAAAACGTATCGCCGATATTGTTGGTTCGAACGAAGCAAAAAATCTTTGGATGGGAACCTTTCACTCCGTTTTTGCTCGAATTCTGCGTTCCGAAGCAGATAAATTGGGCTATCCTTCCAATTTTACTATCTATGACACTCAAGATTCTGTTCGAGCCATTTCGGCAATTATAAAGGAAATGCAATTGGACAGAGATGTTTATAAACCCAAGCAGGTTTTAGGTAGAATTTCCTCTTATAAAAATAGTTTGATTACAGTAAAAGCTTATTTCAATAATCCCGAACTGCAGGAAGCTGATGCCATGAGCAAAAAACCGCGTTTGGGCGAGATTTATCAAAATTATGTCGAGCGTTGTTTTAAGTCTGGAGCCATGGATTTTGATGATTTATTATTAAAAACCAATGAATTACTAACCCGTTTCCCCGAAGTTTTGGCAAAATACCAAAACCGTTTTCGGTATATTTTGGTCGATGAGTACCAAGATACCAACCATTCGCAGTATCTGATTGTTCGGGCTTTGTCAGATAAATTTCAAAATATTTGCGTCGTCGGCGATGATGCCCAAAGTATTTATGCGTTTCGTGGTGCCAATATCAACAACATTTTGAATTTTCAGAAAGACTATGAAGGCGTGAAAACCTTCAGGTTGGAACAAAATTACCGTTCGACCAAAAATATTGTAGAAGCCGCCAATACCATAATTGAGAAGAATAAAACCAAACTCGACAAAATTGTTTGGACAGCCAATGATTTGGGACCAAAAATAAAAGTCCATCGCAGCTTGACCGATGCTGAAGAAGGTCGTTTTGTGGCGAGCACCATTTTCGAGCAAAAGATGCAACACCAAATGATGAATGGTCAGTTTGCTATTTTATATCGTACCAATGCACAATCTCGTGCTATGGAAGATGCGCTCAGAAAACGAGATATTCCGTATCGAATTTATGGTGGATTGTCCTTTTATCAAAGAAAAGAAATTAAGGATGTTTTGTGTTATTTGCGTTTGGTTCTTAATCCAAAAGACGAGGAAGCCTTGGTTCGAGTGATTAATTATCCAGCCCGTGGAATTGGAGATACCACCGTTGAAAAACTAACAGTTGCTGCCAATCATTACAAGCGTTCCATTTTTGAAGTAATGCAGAATATTGATAAAATCGACTTGAAGTTGAACTCGGGAACCAAGCAAAAACTACAGGATTTTGTAACGATGATTCAGAGTTTTCAAATCATTAACGAAAATCAGGATGCTTTTTTTATTACCGATCACGTGACCAAGAAAACAGGATTGGTTCAGGAATTGAAAAAAGATGCTACTCCCGAAGGAATGGCAAAAATTCAAAACATCGAGGAATTATTAAACGGAATTAAGGATTTTACCGAAGGACAAAGAGAGATTGATGGAGCACGTGGTGCCTTGTCCGAATTTATGGAAGATGTAGCTTTGGCAACCGATTTGGACAAAGACACCAGCGATGAAGATCGTGTGGCGTTGATGACGATACATTTGGCCAAAGGATTGGAATTTCCACACGTTTTTGTGGTGGGAATGGAAGAAGATTTGTTCCCGAGTGCTATGTCTATGAGCACCCGAAGCGAACTCGAAGAAGAACGCCGCTTGTTTTATGTCGCCTTAACTAGAGCTGAGCATCAAGCCTATTTAACCTATGCCCAATCGCGTTACCGTTGGGGAAAACTGACCGATAGTGAACCCTCTCGTTTTATAGAAGAAATCGACGGACAATATTTAGAATATTTGACTCCCGAAGAGAATAATTATCGTTACAAACCCATGATTGACAGTGATATTTTTGGAGATGTTGATAAGTCAAAATTGCGATTGGCAAAACCAACCGATGGAACACCACCTAAATATTTAACGGATAACGAACCAAAAAACAACTTAAATATTCGGAAGCTAAAACCTGTTTCTAGCAATTCAGGAACTGCCAATTTATTTGACAATAAGCTTGTTGCAGGAAATATAGTAATGCACGAACGCTTTGGAAAAGGCGAAGTGTTAAACCTTGAAGGAGCTGGTGCCGACAAAAAAGCTGAAATCAAATTTGAAGTGGGCGGAATTAAAAAATTGTTGTTGCGTTTTGCGAAATTGGATGTGATTGGGTAAGAAAAGTTTAAAGTTTAAGGTTTAAAGTTGTTTAAAAACTGTAAAACCTGAAACTTTAAACCTGAAACTTTAAACTAAAAGAGATGGCACAATTCATAAAAATATACGAAGACAAACCCAACGAAGCGGCAATTGCCAAAGTCGTGAAAGTTTTGCAAGACGGCGGTTTGGTTATTTATCCAACCGACACGGTTTATGGTTTGGGATGCGATATTACCAATACCAAGGCTTTGGAACGCATTGCGAAAATAAAAGGAGTGAAATTAGAAAAAGCCAATTTCTCCTTTATCTGTTACGATTTAAGTAATCTTTCTGATTATGTGAAGCAAATTGATACTGCAACTTTCAAGATATTAAAAAGGGCATTACCAGGTCCTTACACTTTTATTTTACCAGGAAATAGTAATTTGCCAAAGGAATTCAAAAAGAAAACCACAGTCGGTATTCGTATTCCTGATAATTCAATTGCGCTGGAAATCGTTCGCCAATTGGGAAACCCAATTGTTTCTACCTCTATTCGTGACGAAGATGAAGTAATTGAATACACCACCGATCCAGAACTCATTTTCGAGAAGTGGCAAAACCTTGTCGATTTGGTTATTGATGGTGGTTATGGAGATAATGTGGGTTCGACTATTATCGATTTGTCAGGCGATGAACCTGTGGTAGTTAGAGAAGGCAAGGGGAGTTTGGAGATTATTTAATATACGATATACGATATACGATAATACAATATACAATATACAA